>NZ_JBFAPP010000011.1:0-284053 GCF_040676775.1 Micromonospora sp. NPDC049523
ACCCCACCCCCCGGGGCCGCCCCCCCCCCCCGGGGCCCGCCACACCCATT
Organism: Micromonospora sp. NPDC049523; assembly: GCF_040676775.1. NCBI lineage: Bacteria > Bacillati > Actinomycetota > Actinomycetes > Micromonosporales > Micromonosporaceae > Micromonospora > Micromonospora sp. NPDC049523. Next base: position 51 of record NZ_JBFAPP010000011.1, read on the forward strand.
CCCACCCACCCACCCATCGCCTCGTTGATCATGAAGTTAGCGACCGTTTTCGGCTCTCGGCACGTCGCTAACTTCATGATCAACGCGTTTCGGGTGGGGGCGGGGGGAGGGTGGGGGAATGGCTGCGTGTGTGGGCTGGGATGGGGTAAGCGGGTGCTGTCCAACGATGCGAGGGGGGAAGCACATGTTGGCTGTCAAACGCTTCGGGTTAGGTGCCGGTCTGGCGATGCTCGGGTTGGCGCTGGTGAGTCTGGCGCCGGCTACCGCCGCACATGGCGCGGCCGCGCCTTCCCAGCAGGATTCGCAGTATCTGCAGGCGATTCACCAGGCCAACCTGGCCGAGATCGCGACCGGAAACCTGGCCCGCCAGAATGGTACGAACAAGCAGGTCCAGGACCTCGGGTCGAAGTTCGTGATGGATCACGCCCAGTTGGACAAGCAGGTGCAGAGCACCGCTTCGTCGACCGGGGTGACCCTGCCGGATTCGCCGACGCCGGACCAGCAGGCGGTGCTGAGCCAGTTGCAGGGGACCAGCGGTGCCGCGTTCGACACCCAGTGGATCTCGGCGGAGCTGACCGCGCACCTGAAGAACATCCAGGCGACCCAGACCGAGCTGGCACAGGGCTCGGATCCGGCGGTCAAGAAGGTGGCCCAGGCCGCCCTGCCGAAGCTCCAGATGCACTTCGACGAGTTGCTGTCACTGGCCCGGAAGCTGGGCGTACCGGTGCCGGCCAACCCGTCCACGGGGCCGACCCCGAACCCGAGCGCACCCAGCCCGGGTCGCTCGTCGGGTACGCCGAGCCCGAGCCCGAGCAGCACCGGCAGCCAGCCCGGTCCGGGATCGACGCTCTCGCCCAACCCCGGCATCAGCTGATCCCTGGCTGACTTCAAGCGGAGCGAAAATCACGTCGCCCGCCAGCGTACGAGCTGGCGGGCGACGTGTCCGTGCACAGGCGTCGGTGGGCAGCAGCCGGAACCAGCCGGGGAGGTGGGTCAGTCCGCGTCGGCGAGGCCGATCGCGAACGCCTCCTCCAGGTCGTGCTGCGAGTAGGCCCGGAAGGCGATGTGCGACTCGGTGTTCATGACACCGGGAACCTTCGAGATCCGGCCCGCGATCACCTCGGCGATCTGGTCGAACTCGCGTACCCGCACCACGGCGATCAGGTCGACGTTGCCGGCGACGGAGTAGACCTCGCTGACCCCGGGCTGGGCGGCCAGCGCCTCGGCCACCTCGGGAATCGAGTCGGTCGCGCAGTCGATGAGGACGATCGCGGTGATCACCGTCGGGCTCCTTTCGTGGACCTGCCGCTCATGCTAGAGGGTCACCGACGGTCACGGTCAGGTCGTGGCCGACCCGGATCGAGTCCTCCAGCAGCTCACCCTCGGCCACGATGCCGCCGGGCCAGACCACGGATCGTCGCACGGTGCCGCGTACCCGGGCGCCCGCGCCGATGACCGCCCGGTGGTGTGCGCCGGTCACGGTCGCGGTGGGATCGACCAGGCTGTCGCCTCCGGCGGCGTGCAGGTTCGCCGCGAGGTAGTCGGCGGGCGTGCCGGTGTCGAGGTACGTGCCGGGGTACGGCACCACCGTCAGCTCACCAGCCGCCTGGGCCGGCCGCCACACCGCCCGTACGAGTTCGGCCGGTTCCACCGGCAGGTCCCGTACGTAGCGCCAGGGCAGCAGCGAGAAGCCGGCGAACCGGTGACCATCGAAGCCGTACGGGTCCGACGGGTCCGGCAGGGGCTGGCCGAGCAGGCGTACCGTCCGGCCGTCCCAGTCGGCGAGCAGCGCGGCGATGTCCGGCCCGGGTGCCGCGTACGGGTTAGCCAGGTAACTGTCGGCGTTGCCGACCAGTACGCCCCGCCCGTCGATCCAGTCACGCAGGTTCGCCACCCCACCGGCGGTGCCGAGCGGGGAACCGGGCTCGACCGAGAGGTGTGCCCGCGCGCCGACCTGCCGGACCACCTGGTCACCGAGGTAGCAGGCGTTGACCGCGACCAGTTCGGGCCCGGTGAAGCCGAGCGCCGCCACCCGGTCCCACGCCCGCTCCAGCAGCGGTACGTTGCCGATCGGGCAGAGCGCCTTCGGCACCCGCTCGGTCAGCGGTCGCAGCCGGGTGCCCTCACCGGCGGCCAGGATGATCGCGCAGATGCCGTCGGGTGCGGCGCTCATGCCGCCGGTCCGGGATCGGTCCGTCCCGGCTCGTCGGCGCCCGGCTTGCCCGCCGTCGCTTCGTCCGACGCGGTCGTGGTGGACGCGGGCACTGCCGCTTCGTCTGGCGCGACCGGGGTGGATGTGGGCGCTGCCGCTTCGTCTGGCGCGACCGGGGTGGATGCGGGCGCTGCCGGTTCGCCCGGTGCGGCCGGTGCGGGTGAACCGGTGGGTGCGGTAGGGGAGAACGTGCCGGCGAGTGGGCCGATGCCGTAGCGGCCGAGCAGCCGAGCGGTCGACGTGGTCAGCCGGGGCAGATCGTCCAGCGGGTGCCAGGCAGCCTCGTAGACCTCGCCACCGTCGACGGCCAGCGGCGTGCTGGCTGCCGGCACCGACGCCTCGAAGACACAGTCGACCCAGCCCTTGAGGTGGACCACCGCGTTCGGGGTGGCCGGGCGCAACTGTTCCGGCGCCAGGCGTACCCCGGATTCCTCGAACAGTTCGCGGGCCGCGCCGACGATCGGCTCCTCCCGGCGCTGGAGCAGCCCGGCCGGCAGGCTCCAGCCGTTGCCGGGCGGTTGACGCAGCAGCAGCATTCGTCCGGGCGGTGGGGCGTCCTCGTCGTACAGCAGCGTGACCGCACCCACGATGTACTTCGGCACGGCCAGTCGCACCAGTTTCCGCCGTACCGGGTGGGGGAGCCGGTAGAACGTGCGGTAGAACAGGGCTCGGGTCGCTCGACGGGTGATCACAAAACCAGGCTAGAGGTCGGCGGAGTGATCGCGGGCAGCCGGGGCATGAAGCATCACTCGGGCTGGTCGACCAGGGCGATCAGCCGGTCGACCACCATGTCCGGCTCGATCGTCCGGTCGACCACCGCGACCAGCAGGGTTTCGAGGTCTGGGTAGCCGAGTTCCTCGGAGAGCCGGCGCAGGGGCAGGTCGTTGGCCAGGCCCCGGTCGTGCTTGCGCAGGGTCAGCCCGATGGTCGCCCGGCCGAGCCGTACCTTGTCCGAGATCGAGATGCCCGGCTCCTGGTGCTCGGCGAAGAACCGGTTGATCTGCATCTGGGCGTGCGGGGACTTGACGAAATCCAACCACTCCCGGCGCGGGCCGGACGGCTCGGTGGCCACGTCCAACTCGCCGTGCCCGTCCGCCTCGGTGAAGATCTCGACCACGTCGCCCTCGTCGAGTGGGGAGGAGAGCGGCACCAACCGTCCGTTGATCTTCGCAGCGAGACAGTGGTCGCCCTTGTGGATGCTCAGCTCGTACGCCAGGTCCACCGGGGTGGAACCGGCCGGCAGCACGATCTGGCGCCCCTCGGTGAAGACCTGGATCTGGCTCTCCGCGAGGTCGCCGCGCAGCGACTTGAGGAACTGGGCCGAATCGGAGGTCTCCTGCTCCCAGTCGAGCACCCGGCGCAGCCAGTCCAACTGGTCGGTGTTGGAGCCGCTGGCGGCACCCGACTGCGGGAAGCGGAACTCGGCGGCGATGCCGTACTCGGCGGACTGGTGCATGGCCTTGGTGCGGATCAGCACCTCGACGGTGCGTTCCTCCGGGCCGATCACGGTGGTGTGCAACGAGCGGTAGAGGTTGTTCTTCGGCGAGGCGATGAAGTCCTTGAACCGGCCGGCGACCGGTCGCCAGATGCCGTGGATGGCGCCCAGCGCGGCGTAACAGTCGGTGTCCGGGCCGTCCACCACGACCGCGATCCGGGGCAGGTCGAACGGGACCGAGTGCTCCCCGGCGACGGTGTCCTTCCAGATCGAGTAGAAGTGCCGGGGGCGGGCCTCGACCACACTGACCACCCGGTTGCGGCGCAGTACCACCCGGGCCCGGCCGACCACGTCCTGCAGGTAGCTCGCCCACCGTGGACGGTTGTTGACGTGCTCCTCGATCCGGGAGTATTGCTCGGGCTCCAGGTGCATCAGCACCACGTCGTCGAGTTCACGCTTGAGGGCCTGGATGCCGAGCCGGTCACAGAGCGGGACCAACACCTCCAGCGTGCCGCGGGCGATCCGGGCCCGCGAGGCGGGCGAGCGGACTCCGAGCGTACGCATGTTGTGCAGCCGGTCGGCCAGCTTGATGATGAGCACCCGGACGTCCTTGCCGGCCGCGATGATCATCTTGCGGATGGTCTCCGCCTCGGCGGCCTTGCCGTAGAACGCCTTGTCGAACTTGGTCACCCCGTCGACCAGGTGCGCCACCTCGGGGCCGAAGTCGTCGGTCAACGCCTGGAGGGTGTAGCGGGTGTCCTCCACTGTGTCGTGCAGCAGCGCCGCGACCAGGGTGGTGGTGTCCATGCCCAGGTCGGCGCAGATCTGCGCGACCGCCAACGGATGGGTGATGTACGGCTCACCGCTCTTGCGGAACTGCCCCCGGTGCATGTTCTCCGCGATGGTGTAACCCCGGCGCAGGACCACCGTGTCGGCACTCGGGTGGATGGTGCGGTGGCTGCGCGCCAACTGGGTCACCGGGTCGTCTTCCGCCGGTGTCCAGGACAGCAGCGAGCGCAGGCGTCTGGTCAGCGGTAACTCACCAGCTCGGGTCGTCGGGGCGCCTCCGAGAGCGGCGCCGTGTCCGGCGTCGACGTCCACGCGGAGACACCTCCTCACCCGGCTCCCACACGGACCGGCGCGGTCGTACGGGAGCAGCCCGATTAAACGGGCAGGACTGCACTTCCTTAACAGCCTAGTTGGGTTGACGTAGTCCGATCGGTCAGTTGCTCATAGGCGTTCGGTCGAGAGTTGGGCGGAGGAAGCCGATTCGGCCTTGGCGAGCAGGTCCCGGAACCGTGCCGCGCCGCGTACCGGCGACGCCCAGCCGGCGGAAACCTCGACCAGTCGGGTCTCCGGTCGCTCCAACCAGGCCAGTATCCGCTCGGTCTCCTCGGCCGAGGCGTTCGGTATCGGGCCGTGTCCGGGCAGGACCGTCTCGGCGGTCGCGCGGACCAGGTCGAGCACCGGCCGGGGATGCACCCCCGGCGCCGCGGTGGCCGCACCGGCCAGCCGCCCGTACCGGACCACGACGAGTTCCCAGCCGCCCGTGTCGGTGCGCCGGGCCGCCGACAGCTCGCCGATCCGGGTCAGCCCGGTCAGCCGCTGCATCCGCAGCGTGGTCCGGAGCACCGCCACCAGCCGGCCCCGTACGGTCGCCGCCTCCTCGTAGCGGTGCTCCGCGGCCAGCGCCTCGATCCGGGCCAGCAACGCGTCGACCACCACCTGCGGATCCTCACGGGTGGCGATCCGCAGCGGGATGGTCGCACTGCGCTCGTACTCCTGCGGGGTTATCCGGTGCTCGCAGGGTGCCGCGCACCGACCCAGCTCGGCCAGCGCGCAGGCCGGCGTCGTCGTCCGGGCGGAGAGCTTGTGCGTGCACTGGCGCAGCGGCACCGCGTCGTGGATGCCCGCCGCGGCCAGCTCCGCGCCGCGCCGGGAGGTGAACGGACCCAGGTAGGCGTCGTCGTCCGGCGCGAGCTGCCGGACCACGGACAACCGGGGGTACGCCTCCGTGGTCAGCTTCAGCCACACCTTGCGCTCGGGGAACTTCGACCGCCGGTTGTACGGCGGCGCGTGCGCCGCGATCAGCCGCAGCTCGCGGACCTCGGCCTCCAGTGCGTGCGCGCACTCGACCGCCTCCACCCGCTCCGCCGCGGCGAGCATCTCCGACATCCGGGCCCGCTTCTCCGCGGCGGTGAAGTAGCTGCGTACCCGGGTGGCGATGTCGCCGGAGGTGCCGACGTAGAGCGGCCGGTCGTCGGCGGCCCGGAAGATGTAGACCCCCGGCACCTTCGGCAGCCCCTCGGCGAGGTAACGCTTGCGCCGCTGGGTCGGGGTGACCGCGCGGGCGAATTCGATCGTGTCGCCGAGGGTGTGCACCCCGTGCCCGCCCAGCCGGGCGATCAACCCGTGCAGCACGTCGACCGTTGCCAGCGCGTCGTCCAACGCCCGGTGACTCGGCTGCCTGGGCGTACGGAAGTAGGCGGCCAGGGTGCCGAGCTTGCGGTTGGGCACCTCGTCGCGGGTGAGCACCCGGCGGGCCAGCGCGGCGGTGTCCAGCACCCGCGGGTTCGGCCAGGTGTGCCCGAGTTGGGCGCAGGCGGCCTTGAGGAAACCCACGTCGTACGGCGCGTTGTGGGCCACCAGCACCGCGCCTCGGATGAACTCCAGGAAACTCGGCAGCACCTCCGCGATCCGGGGTGCCGGCAGCAGCATCGCCTGGGTGATCCCGGTCAGCACGGTGATGAACGGCGGGATCGGCTGGTCCGGGTTGACCAGCGTGGCCAGCGTCCCCAGCTCGGTGCCGCCGCGTACCTTGACCGCGCCGATCTCGGTGATGCCGCCGCCGTCCGGTGCACCGCCGGTGGTCTCCAGGTCGACCACCACGAACGTGGTCTGGAACAGCGGCAGCTCGTCCGCCGCCCCGGTGCCGCTGAGCAGGCCGTCCAGGGTCCCCTGGACGTAGCCGGGGCGGGTGGTCTCGGCGCCGGTCCGGGCGGCTTCGGCTCCGGTCCGGGGTCGGGGTGGCCCGGAACGGGGCACCGTGGGCTGGGGTTGTGCCATTCGGGCAGGTTAGGGCTTGGGTACGACACGCACGCACCATCCGTACCGCTGGTAACAGCCGATCTACCAGAAGAGATCATCTGAGTCATCGGGCGCTCCCGACGTCGACGGTGGGAGACTTGACACATGCCCCTCACCGAACCGACCGACGACCGCCTCCCCGAACCGGGGGCGCACGCCGTGCCGGCCGTCGACGGGGAGGCTGAGCAGGACGAGGCACTGGAACTCGAACCGGAGCCCGTACTGCCCGAACCGGTCCGGCAACGGATCGTCGCGCTGACCGCCGTCGCCCTGCCTGGACTGCCGAACGAGGAAGTGCCCGTACCGCTGCGCCGGGTGGCCAAGTTCGCGCCCAACCGGCGGGCCCGGCTCGGCGCACCCATGATCGCCACCCAACTCGCCAGCGACCCGCTGTTCCGCCAGCGGATCACCAAACGGGTGCTGGCGGACGCGGGTGAGCTGGGTGCGGCCGTGATCGGGGGCACCGCCCCGGCGGCGGCCGACCCGGTGGAGGTCGCCGCCCTCGCCTACCTGGTCCGCCCGCGCGGCTGGCGGGAACTGGTCGAGGCGGCCGGGGTCGCGGTACGGGCCGAGGCGGACAGCGCGGTGGTCGCCGAACTCGTACGGGAGGCCGAGCAGCGGGCCAGCCGGGCCGAGCACGACCGTGCCGTGGCCCGGGTCGAGGCCGACAAGCTCCGCGACGAGGTCGCCCGGGTACGCGAGGAACTGGGTCAGCTCCGCGAGGAGTCCCGGGTGCTGGCCCGGTCGCTGCGTGAATCGCAGGCCAAGGAGCGCAAGGCGACCGAGATGCTGGCCACCGAGAAGGGTCGGGCCGCTCGGCTGGGTGCCGATCACGACGCCGAGCTGCGGCGGCTGCGGGCCCGGCTGGCCGAGGCCGAGGCGGTGGTCGGCGCGACCCGGCAGACCGCCAAGGAGGCCCGTTCGGTCGACGACGCCCGGCTCTGGCTGCTGCTGGAGACGATCGGCCAGGCCGCCGTCGGCCTGCGCCGCGAGCTGGCGCTCGACCCGGCCGACCGGATGCCGGCCGACTACGTCGCGGACGCGTTCGCCGAGCGTCCGGCGTCGGCCACCTCCGCCCGCGCGCTGGACACCGACGACCCGGCCCGGCTCGACGAACTGCTCACCATGCCGCGGGTGCACCTGGTGGCCGACGGCTACAACGTCACGAAACGCGGCTTCGGTGAGATGTCGCTGGAGCAGCAGCGCAAACGCCTGATCACCGGTCTCGGCGGGCTGGCCGCGCAGACCGGGGCCGAGGTGACCGTGGTCTTCGACGGTGCCGAGCGGATGCACGGGCTGCCGCCCGCACCGCGCGGCGTACGGGTGCTCTTCTCCCGCAAGGGCGAGACCGCGGACGACCTGATCCGCCGGCTGGTACGGGCCGAACCGGCCGGCCGCCCGGTGGTGGTGGTCTCCTCCGACCGCGAGGTCGCCGACGGCGTACGCCGCCACGGCGCCTACCCCCTCGGCGCCGACTCCCTCCTCCGCCGCCTCTCCCGCTCCTAACCCACCCCCCCCGGCCCCCCACCCCACCCGGGTGGAGCGCGCTCATACAGGGAATGAGGGGTTATTCGTCCCCGGATAGCCCCTCATTCTCTGTATCAGGGGCGGTGGTCGGATTGGGGTGGGAGGAGGCGGTCGGGGGGTTTGTCGTACCCCTGACTTAGCGTCGATGTGACTGACGGTGGTTGGGGCGCGACAGGGCTTCGGCCGTACCGCGAGGAGGAGCGATGCTCATCGACTGCGACAGCTGCACGGTGCGTGGCCCGGCCTGTTCCGATTGCCTGGTCAGCGCCCTGATCGACCAGCCGGCGGCGGAGGCCGGGCTGACCGCGGAGGAGCACCGGGCGATCGAGGTGTTCACCCGGGCCGGCTTCGAGGTGTCGGTGCTCTCCGGGCCGGCACCCGCCGCGCTGCCCATGGTCCGCCCCCGCCGGCCCCGGCGCCGCCACGTCGCCTGACCTTCCTGCCCCGCCTGGCCGGCCCCGCCCGCGCGCCTGCCGGTCGCCGGTCCGGGGCGATACGCGACCACCGAACATCATCGTCCCGCCCGCGCGCCTGCCGGTCGCCGTCCGAAGCCCCGCCCGCATCAACTCCGCTTAGGATGAGCCGGCGCACACGGGCAAACGGGAGGAGCGACACGGATGACGCCTCGGGGGTGGGCGGTCGTGACGCTCGTCGGGCTGGTGGTGCTGCTGATCGCCAGCTCCGCCCTACTGGTGCCGTGGCACCGTCCACCGGCGCCTCGCGCCGACCAACTGGCGGCCCTGCGTGAACTGCCGGCGGCCGACGTCGCCCGCAGCCGGGCCTTCCACGCCGCGTTGCGCCCCGGCTCGTACGGCGCACTCCTCGTCGGTCTGCTGATCGCCCTGGTGCTCGGCCTGACCCCGCTCGGCGGCAAACTGGTCGACCTGGTCAGCCGGCCGTTCGGGGAACACTGGATCGCCCAGGCGACACTCGGTGGGCTCGCCGTGGTGCTCGTCGCCGACCTCGTCACCCTCCCGTTCGCGGCCTGGCGGCACGCCGTCGTGGACCGGTACGGGCTCTCCACCCAGAGCTGGGGCGGCTGGGGTCTGGACCTGCTCAAGTCGTACGCGGTCAGTGCGGTGATCGGCGCGGTCGCGCTGCTCGGTTTCTACGCCGTGACCCGGTTCGCCCCGCGCTGGTGGTGGGCGCTCGGTGCGGCCGGTGCGGCCGTACTCGTGGTGCTGCTGTCGTTCGTCCTGCCGGTGCTGGTCGAGCCGGTCTTCAACCGGTTCACCCCGATGGAGGCCGGACCGCTGCGTACGGAGCTGATGGCGTTGGCCGAACGGGACCGGGTGCCGGTACGGGACGTGCTGGTCGCCGACGCGTCCCGCCGGACCCGCGCGGTCAACGCGTACGTGTCCGGGTTCGGCCCGACCCGCCGGATCGTCGTCTACGACACGCTGCTGCGCGAGGCGACGCCGGACGAGGTGACCAGCGTGGTGGCACACGAACTCGGCCACGCCAAGGACCAGGACGTGCTCGCCGGTACGCTCACCGGCGCGCTCGGCGCCGCCGCCGCGGTGACCGCGTTCTACCTGCTCGGCTTCTGGGGCGGGCTGCTCCGGGCGGCGGGTGTCGACTCGATCGCCCAACCGCGCGCGTTCGCCCTGTTGTTCGCCGTCGTCGCGGTGGTCGGCCTGGTCAGCACCCCGGCCCAGGCGCTGCTGTCCCGGCGGGTCGAGGCACGGGCCGACGCGCACGCCCTCGACCTGACCGGTGACCCGGCCACCTTCGAGGCGATGCAGCGGCGACTCGCCACGGTCAACCTGGCCGACCCCGACCCGCCCCGCTGGGAATACCTCTACTCCGCGTCCCACCCGTCGACCGTGGAGCGGATGGCCGCGGCGCGCGCGTACGCCCGGGGCGAGGGCCGGTGAGCCGGACGCTGGTGATCACGAACGACTTCCCACCCCGGGCCGGCGGGATCCAGTCGTTCGTGCACAACCTCGCCGTACGCCAACCGGCCGGCTCGATCGTGGTCTACGCCTCCACCCATCCCGGTGCGGACAAGTTCGACGCCGAGCAGCCGTTCGAGGTGGTCCGCGAGTCGACCGGGATGCTGCTGCCGACACCCTCGGTCGCCCGCCGGGCGGCCCGACTCGCCACCGAATACGGCTGCGACACGCTCTGGTTCGGTGCCGCCGCCCCGCTCGGGCTGCTCGCACCCGGTCTGCGCCGCCGGGCCGGTGTCGAACGGGCGGTGGCCCTCACCCACGGCCACGAGATCGGCTGGGCCGCGCTGCCCGGTGCCCGGGCCACCCTGCGGCGGATCGGTCGAGGCCTGGACGTGACGACCTACCTGGGGGAGTACACCCGGGTCCGGCTCGACCGGGTCCTGCACGACGTCACCGAACTGCGCCGACTCGCGCCCGGCGTCGACGTCGACCTGCACCACCCGGACATCGACGCGACCGGGCTGCGGGCCAGCTACGGCCTCACCGACCGGCCGGTGGTCGTCTGCGTGTCCCGGCTGGTGCCGCGCAAGGGCCAGGACGCCCTGATCCGGGCACTGCCGCAGATCAGGCGCCGGGTGCCGGACGCCGCGCTGCTGATCGTCGGCGGCGGCCCGTACCGGTCGACGTTGGAGAAACTCGTACGCGAGCACGACCTGACCGCGGACGTGACCTTCGCCGGCAACGTGGAGTGGCAGGACCTGCCGGCGCACTACGCGGCCGGTGACGTGTTCGCGATGCCGTGCCGGACCCGTAACCGCGGGCTGGACGTCGAGGGCCTCGGCATGGTCTTCCTCGAAGCCTCCGCGACCGGCCTGCCGGTAGTCGTCGGGGACTCCGGCGGCGCCCCCGATGCGGTACGCGACGGCGAGACCGGCTACCTGGTCGACGGCCGGAACGTGGCGCAGCTCGCCGACCGGGTGGCGACCCTGCTGGCGGATCCCGTGTCGGCCCGGCGGATGGGTGCCGCCGGTCGGGCCTGGGTGGAGCAGGAGTGGCGCTGGGAACTCCAGGCCGACCGGCTGGCCGACCTGCTGTACCCCGGCGGCCGCTAGTCCTTGTGTCGCGGAGAGTTCGGCCGGTCGTAGCGAGCCGAACTCCCCGCGTGCTGCTCGGGCTTTGGCAGCGCCGTCTGCTGCTGCGGGCTGCGCCTCGACGGTCGTGGCCGGGCGGGCTAGCTCCGGTGGCCGAGCCGGTCGTGGATCCGGACGGCCGGCTCGGGACGGCCGAAGTGCCAGCCCTGCGCGGCGTCGCAGCCAAGTTCACGCAACCGGTCGGCCTGGCCGGCGGTCTCCACCCCCTCGGCGGTGACGGTGAGGTTGAGGGCGTGCGCGAGCGAGACCAGGGTGGCCAGGATGCGTTCGTCGGTGTGGCTCGCCGGGTCGTCGCCGGCCGCCTGGAGCCCGGCCACGAACGAGCCGGCGACCTTCAGCTCGCAGACCGGCAGCGAGCGCAGGTAGGCGAGGTTGGAGTAGCCGGTGCCGAAGTCGTCGATGGCGATCCGGACACCCAACTCGGCGAGCGAGCGCAGCGCCTGCACCGGTTCGCCGGTGGTGGTCATCAACGCGCTCTCGGTGATTTCGAGCTGGAGCTTGTGCGGCGGCAGACCGGTCCGGTCGAGCAGCGCCCGTACCTCGTCGGCCAGCCCGGCCACGTGCACCTGGCGGACCGCCAGGTTGACGCTGACGAACGGCGCGTCCGGGCTGATCGTCAGCCAGCGCCGGGCCTCCCGGCAGGCCTCGTTGAGGACCCAGTCGCCGAGCCGGACGATCAGCCCGGTCTCCTCGGCCAGCCCGATGAAACTGTCCGGGTTCAGTACGCCCAGCGTCGGGTGGCGCCAGCGGACCAGCGCCTCCACCCCCAGCACCTCGTCGCGGGTCAGCGACACCAGCGGTTGGTAGTCCAGGTAGAACTCGCCCCGGTCCAGTGCACCCGGCATCGCCGCGGACAGGGCGTGCCGGGTCAGCTCCAGCTCGTTGCGCTCGGCGTCGAACAGCGCCCAGCGTCCCCGGCCGGACGCCTTCGCCCAGTGCAGGGTCACGTCGGCGGCCCGCATCACGTCGTCCGGGGTGGTGTCGGCGACCGAGCGCTCGACCACGCCGACGCTCGCCGAGATGGTCAGCTCGTGCCCGTCGACGACGGACGGCTCGCCGATCGCGGCCAGCGCGGCGTCGGCGACCTTGAGCGCGTCGTCGGTGCAGGTGGTGTCCTCCACCAGGATCACGAACTCGTCGCCGCCGAGCCGCGCGACGAGATGCTCGCCGACCTGGCCCCGCAACCGCTCCGCGACCGAGATCAGCAACTGGTCGCCGACCGGATGGCCGAGCGTGTCGTTGACGACCTTGAACCGGTCGAGGTCGATGAAGCAGACGCCGATCCGTTTGCCCTCCGCGTCCGCTCGGCGTACGGCCGCGCCGAGCCGGTCGGTGAACAGGGCGCGGTTGGGCAGGTCGGTCAGCGGATCGTGGGTGGCCTGGTGGCGGAACCGCGCCTCGCTCTCGCGCAGCGCCCGTTCCGCCTGCTCACGGGCGACCATGCCGGCACGCCGGATCGACTCCTGCTCGTCGAGCGTACGGTCGTGCATCGCCCGGCTGTAGCCGGTGGCGACGGTGGCGAGCAGCCGGGCCATCCGGTCCTGGGCGTCCTCCTGGCAGAGGCCGAGGTCGCGCAGCAGGCGCAGCTGGATGACCTCGATGGTCCGGCCGAGCCCCTCCGCCGACGCCACGTGCGCGGCGACCAGTGCGGCACCGACCCGGTGCCCGGTACGCAGGTCGAACGGCTCCGACTGCAACGCGTCGGCCAGCTCACCGGTCAGCCGTTGCAGGAGTTCCTCGAGCTGGGTCTGGGTCATCGGCAGGTAACTGGTGCCGGCGACCGCCTTGGCCCAGGCTCGGGCGAAGGTGGGCAGTCCCGGCCGGGCGGCGGTCAGCACCGGCCGGGCGCCGAAATCGTCATCCACCGTGCCGTCCCACGCCGCCCATGAACACGGCCCGTTCGGCGTCGTCGAGGCTGTCGAACGAGTCGGGTCGCCACTGCGGCACCCAGACCACACCCGGGTCGACCAGGTCGAAACCGTCGAAGAGGCCGGTGAGTTCCCGGCGGCTGCGGACCGTCAGCGGGTTGTCCGTACGTTGGTAGACACGCTCGGCGTCCTCGCGCTCGTCGTCGGTCCGGCCGTCGTCGCTGGCCTGGGAGAGGACGAGGTAACTGCCCGGGGCGAGGCTGCGCCGGATGGTGCCGAGGATGCCGCGGGGGTCGTCCGAGTCCGGGATGAAGTGCAGCACCGCGACCACCATGACGGCCACCGGTTCGTCGAAGTTCAGCAGCTTGCGTACGTCCGGGTGGCTCAGGATCTCCGCCGGCTGGCGCAGGTCGCCCCAGAGCGCGGTCGCCTGCTCGTTGCCGCTGAGGATCTCCCGGCTGTGCGCCACCGCGACCGGGTCCACGTCGACGTAGACCACCCGGGTGTCGGGGGCGGCCCGCTGGGCGATCTCGTGCACGTTGCCGACCGTCGGGATGCCCGAGCCGATGTCGAGGAACTGCCGGATACCGGCGTCGATCAGGTAGTGCACCGCCCGGCGGAGAAAGGCCCGGTTCGCCTGGGCCATCAGGGGCGCCTCCGGAACGGACGCGATCATCGCCTGCGCCGCCCGCCGGTCCGCCGCGAAATTGTGCGAGCCGCCCAGATAGTAGTCGTACATGCGGGCCACACTGGGTCGTTCGATGTCGATGCTCTGCGGTGCCCAGTCCGGCCTTTGCATGCCTACCTGCCCCTACGCTGAGAACGCACGAAATACTGCCCCTCGGGTGGTTCCCCGGCTATTCTGCCCGTCGTCTGCCCAGCTATCCAGACCGTGCCGGATCGTCACCCGGATCAATGACGGCAGTCACCATCGCACGGTCCCGGATCCGGTGTGGACACGGGGTCCGCCCACCCGACCGAACGCGGCGGCGGCCGGGTCGGCGGCCGGAACGGCGCCGCCCGCCGCTGCGACGTGGCCCACCCGGAGTGGGACGCCGTGGTCAACGGTCGCGGGGCGTGGCACTCTGGGAATCGTGCAGGACTCCGCGCTGACCGGCCCGTTCGTGGTGGTGACCGTACTGGTCGCCGCCACCGCCTTCGGGCTGTGGCGCCGTCGCCGCGACGGCCGGCTGCGCCCGGTGCTCGCCCAACCGGCACCGCGACCGGTCTCGGCGCACGCCCAACCGGCCCCGGGTGACGGGGGACCGACGCTGGCTCAGCATCAGGCGGTTCGGCAGCAGGACCAGGCGGTTCGGCAGCAGGACCAGGCGGTGCGGCAGCAGGACCAGGCGGTGCGGCAGCAGGACCGGCCGGCCGAGGATCCCGGGGCGCCGGGGATGGCGGTGGATCCCGACCTGTTGACCGCGCTCGGCGTGCAGCTGGGCACGCCCGCGACCCTGTTGCAGTTCTCGTCGGCGTTCTGCGCGCCCTGTCGGGCCACCCGGCGGGTGCTCGGTGAGGTCACCGGGCTGCTCGACGGCGTACGGCACGTCGAGGTCGACGCGGAAAGCCAGCTCGACGCGGTCCGGGCACTGAACGTCTGGCGTACGCCGACGGTGCTGGTGATCGACGCCGCCGGCCGGATCGTCCAGCGCGCCACCGGGGTGCCGGGCAAGGCGCAGGTGGTCGCCGTGTTGGCGCCCCTGCTCACCGGCCACACCGCTGGTGAGACCGCGGCGGACACCGCCGCCGGGCCGGACCGGGAAGGTGTCGTCCGGTGACCGCCCGACTGCTCACCCGGCGCCGCATCGTCGACCACGGCCGCCTCTGCACCAGCCTCTGTCGCTGATCCCGGACCCCGTTCGTCCCGGCTCCCGGGCGGCCGTCGCCGCGCCGCCCCTTCCGACAGAGGTAACCATGCTGCTCGATCCCCGCGGTCCCCGGTTCGCCGCCGCCGTCACCACCGTGGTCCTGATCATCGTGCTGCTCACCGGCTCCGGTTGGCTGGCGCTGGCCCAGGCCGCCGTTTTCGCCATCACCGCCGCGGTGCCGCGCCGGGGCCCGTACGGGCTGCTGTTCCGGGCCTTCGTGGCGCGCCGGCTGCGCCCGCCGACGGAGCTGGAGCCGGCCGCGCCGGTGCGGTTCGCGCAGGTTGTCGGGCTGGTCTTCACGCTGGTCGCGGCGGCCGGTTACCTCGGTGGCGCGGACGGTCTGGGCCTGGTCGCGGCGGCGCTGGCGCTCGCGGCGGCGTTCCTCAACTCGGCGTTCGGGCTCTGCCTGGGCTGCGAGGCCTACCTGGCGTTCCGCCGGCTGAGCGGCCGGGCGATCCCGGCCCGGGTGCCGGTCGACGCGTCCTGACCCGGGTTGGACCGGCCGCTACGAGTACGGGCCGGCCACGGTGTGTTCTACACCGTGGCCGGCCCGAACCGCGAAGCGGTCAGAACTTCGGCGCGTCGGGGGCTTCCAGCAGCCCCAGCCGCAGAGCGGTCATCAGGGCCTGGGCCCGGTTGGCCGCACCGAGCTTCTCGTAGAGCTTGGAGATGTGGGTCTTGGCCGTCGACTCGCTGACGAAGAGCTGCTTGGCGATGCCGGCCACGCTCATCCCGTCGGCGAGCAGGCGGAGCACCTGGCCCTCACGCGGGGAGAGTTGCGGACCGGACGGGGCCAGCCGGCGCTTCATCGCCTCGGCGAGGTCGGCGGCGGTGAACGCGCTCGGCGACGACGCGGCGTGCCGGGCGGCGGCGACCACCTCGTCGGCCGGGGCGGTCTTCGGTACGAAGGCGCTCGCGCCCGCCTCCAGCGCCCCGAACAACTGGTCGTCGCCCGCGTACATGGTGAGGACGACGATGCCCATGGTGGCGCTGGACTTGCGCAGGGCGCGGGTGGCTTCCAGGCCACTGCCGTCGGGGAGGCGAAGGTCCATGATCACGACGTCGGGCTGGAGGGCACCCGCCTGGCGGACCCCCTCCGCCGCCGTCGCGGCCTCACCGACGACCTCGAACTGACGGTCCCGTTCGAACGCGTGGCGCAGGCCCTTGCGGATCAGATCGTGATCGTCGACAAGAAGGACCTTGGTGCGGCCAGCCGGCGTGGGGCTCGTGGTCATGCTCGGGTTACTCCCCTTCTGATGCGGTGACGCTATCGCGCACGTTATCTCGTCGGGGCGTGGTTCCGAGCACCACTGCCACCGTCGTGCCGCTGGGATGCCGTGGACGGATCTCCAACCGGCCCCGGATACGTTCCGCTCTCTCGGCCATGATCGCAAGACCATACCGCCCGTCCGGGCGCTGGTCAGCTATGCCGTGACCATCATCCGACACTTCTATTTGGGCGTACGGGGGATCCACGGCGCAAGTTACCCACAAATTGGACGCGCCCGCGTGCTTGCGCGCGTTCGTGATCGCCTCTTGCGCGATACGTAACAACTCGGCCTCGGTGGCTGCGGGAAGCCGGGCGGTGGACTCATCGAGGGACAAATGGACACGGAGTCCGCCCGAAGCGCCGACGGTTCGGGCGTACTCGGCCATCGCGGCGGCCAGTCCGCCGTGCCGGTCGACCTCACTGCGCAGCTCGAACAGGCTCAGTCGCAGTTCCTGGATCACCCGGGTGACCTCGCCGCGCAGCGTACGGAGTTCGCCGGCGGTCTCCTCGGCACCCTCGGGCAGCGTGGCCATCGCGTTGTCGATGCCGTAACCGACCATCACGAGTTCCTGGGCCACCCCGTCGTGGATCTCCCGGGCCAGCCGCTGGCGTTCCTCGTTGGTGGCCAGCGAGCGCACCTCGTCGAAGAGCAGCGCCGCCTCCAGCCGGAGCGCGGCGGGTCGGGTCAGCGTGGTCACCCGGCCCACCACCGTCGCCGGGTACGCGGTCGCCACGTCCGCCTCGATGATCACCAGGCCGACCGTGCGTACGCCCGCGACCAGCGGCACCACCAGCGCGGAAACCTCCCCGCCGGGGTGGGACCGGGCCTGCGAGCGGGGGGCGGTCTGCGGTTGCTGGCTGGCCCAGGCGTCGGCGATGGCGGAGTCGGCATCGAGCGTGGTCTCCCAGTCGACCCGGTCCACGCCCACCTGGGCGAGCACCACCAGCCGGCCGCCGCCGCTGGCCGAGAGGACGGCCGCCCGGTCGGCGCGGGCGACTCCGCGCAGTTCCTCCAGCAGGTGCTCGGAGATGCTGCCCGGGTCGAGTGTTGCTCCGGGTAGCTGGCGGGCGACGCTGCGGAGTTGGGTGAGCAGTCGGGTCGCCTCGGCGTACGGCTGGGGCCGGCTCTCGCCCCGTGCCTGCCAGATGCGTTGCAGGGTGCCGGCGGCGTACAGGCCGAGCGCGGCGAGCACCAGCCACTGGGCGGAAACCGCCAGGTAGCCGAGCTGGCCGAGGTGACCGAGCGGCTCGTTGTCGCTGTTGCCGCTGATGAAGCCGCCGACGGCGAGGCTGGCCGCGGTGACCGCGAGCAGCGCGGCCCCCTCGGTCGAGCGCCGTTGCAGCGCCGCGACGGTCAGCGGTACGGCCAGGTACGGCAGGATCGCCGCCGCCCCCATCCCGCCGATCGACGCCTCGGCGGCCACCTGGCTCGCCGCGAAGCCGACGATCACCACCTCGGCGAACCGACCGAGCGGGGCGAGGATCGGGTGGTGCGGGGCGAGTACGGCCGGGATGCCGGCGACCGCCAGCAGGGCGATCCAGCGAAGCTGGTCCACCTCGCCAGTGGTGATCAGAGTGAGGATCGCGACCAGCGCGAGCATGACGACGCGTGCCGCCGCCGCGAGCGGATGCGGACGGGGGAGGGCGGGAGTCGAGGCGGGCACCTGACGGATCGTAGTCAGTCTCCGTAGACAGCGGCGATTTCTGCGGCGTATGTCTGGTGTACGACCGCGCGCTTGACCTTCAGTGACGGGGTGAGTTCACCCGTCGCCTCGGTCAGGTCGCGCGGCAGGATCCGGAACTTCTTGATCGATTCGGCGGCGGAGACGGCCTTGTTCGCGTCGTCGATCGCGGACTGGACGTCGGCGGTCAGCGCCGGGTCCTCGCGCAGGTCGGCGACCGGGGTCTCGGTCGGGTGGCCGTGCTCGGCGAGCCATTTCGGCCAGGCGTCGTCGTCGATGGTGACCAGCGCGGCGATGAACGGCCGCCGGTCGCCGACCACCACGCAGTGGCTGATCAACGGGTGCGCCCGGACCCGTTCCTCGAGCACGGCCGGGGCGACGTTCTTGCCGCCGGCCGTCACGATGATCTCCTTCTTCCGGCCGGTGATGCTGACGAAACCGTCACCGTCGAGGTTGCCCAGGTCGCCGCTGTGGAACCAGCCGTCGTCGTCGAGCGCCTCGGCGGTCGCCTCCGGGTTGTTCCAGTACCCCTGGAACACGATCTCGCCCTTGACCAGGATCTCGCCGTCGTCGGCGATCCGGACCGAGACGCCGGGCAGCGGGCGGCCGACCGTACCGATCCGGATGGCGGTGACCAGGTTGGCGGCGACCGCCGGGGAGGTCTCGGTCAGCCCGTACCCCTCGAGCACGGTGACCCCGACGCCGCGGAAGAAATGGGCGAGCCGGGCGCCGAGCGGGGCGCCGCCGGAGATCGCGTCCCGGCAGCGTCCGCCGAGCGCGGCCCGCAGCTTGCGGTAGACCAGCCGGTCGAAGACGCGGTGCTGCATCCGCAGCGGCAGGCCCGGTCCGCCGGGGGAGTCAAGGGCCTCGCTGTACGCGATCGCCACCCGCTCGGCCCGCGCGAAGATCGCGCCCTTGCCATCGGCCGCGGCCTTCTGGGCGGCGCCGTTGTAGACCTTCTCGAACACCCGGGGCACCGAGAGCACGAACGTCGGGCGGAATGCCTGTAGCTCGTTGACCAGGTTCTTCGGGTCGGAGCTGTGCGCCAGGGTAGCCCGGGCGTAGACGACGCCGACCTGGATCAGCCGGGCGAACGAGTGCGCCAGCGGCAGGAACAGCAGCGTGGAGGCGCCCTCGTTGAACAGGTGCGGCAGTACGGCCACCGCGTTGGCGGCGTCGGCGTACAGGTTGCGGTGGGTCAGCAGGCAGCCCTTGGGGCGGCCGGTGGTACCGCTGGTGTAGATGATCGTGGCGAGATCGTCGGCCTTCACGCCGCGGCGACGGGTTTCGACCTCGGCCGGGTCGATCCGACCGCCCTCGCCGACCAGCGCGTCCAGGTCGTCGGTCTCGATCTGCCAGACCTGCTTCAGGGCGGGCACCTGGTCCCGGACGCCGCTCAGCAGCAGCGCGTGTGCGGTGGTCTCCACCACGCAGGCCACCGCGCCCGAGTCGGCGAGGATCCAGGCCACCTGCTCGGCGCTGGAGGTTTCGTAGACCGGCACCGTCACCGCGCCGGCCGCCCAGATGGCGTAGTCGAGCAGGGTCCACTCGTACCGGGTCTTGCTCATCAGACCGATCCGGTTACCGGGGGAGATACCGGCCGCGATCAGGCCTCGGGCGACCGCCACCACCTCGTCGCGGAACTGCCGGGTGGTGATCTCGGTCCAACCGTCGCGGCCGCCCGCCGTCGGCGTGTCGGCCGTGCCCCGGGTACGCCGGGCGAACTGGATCGCGTCCGGGGCCACCTCGGCGTTGTCCCAGACCGTGTCGGTCAGGTTCGCCGTGTCGCCGATGGTCGCGACGGGTGGGACGGAGAACTCGCGCACCTGCACTCCTTCGTGCTCGTACTCGACGGCGGGGATGAGCCGCGCGGGCCGGGCCGGATACACGAAACCTACCCGCCCGTCCGGGTATACCCGCCAGGCAGGCCGGTCGGACGGGACGGGTCCGGGTTGAGCCGGACAGCCGTGCACGCCCGTACACCGGGTAGCCTGCCCCCCATGGCGGACAGCTCCATCCAGTCGATCGTCGTCGCCGCGCCCGCGGACCGGGTGGCGGCGGTGATCTGCGACTTCGCGCGCTACCCGGAGTGGACCGACGCGGTCCGCAGCGTCGAGGTGGTCGAGGAGTACGAGGACGGTTACGCCAGCCAAGTCCGGTTTGTCCTGGATGCTGGCGTGCTGGCGGACGAGTACACCCTCGTCTACGAGTACGCCGAGGACGTCTCCCGGATCCAGTGGCACCTCGCCGCGCCGTCCCGGATGCAGCAGGCCCAGAACGGGTCGTACGACATCGAGGAGAACGGCGACGGCACCTCCAAGGTGACCTACATGCTGGAGGTCGAGCTGTCGGTCGGCATGCTGGGCATGTTCCGCCGCAAGGCCGAGAAGATGATCATGGATACGGCCTTGAAGCAGCTCAAGCGGCGGGTCGAGTCGCTCGATGCGACCAACTGAACCGACCGCGTACGGCAGCGTCACGGCGAGAGGAGGCAGGCATGGCGGCAACCGACCCAACGTCCGCGCGTACGGAGGCTGAGCGCCTGGTCGCCACCGCGCTGGCCGCGGTGCGCCTGGGCACCTCCGGCCGGACCGGCGGCTTCGGCCCACTGGGCGACCTGATCACCGGTGTGCTTGGTCACAGCGACGCCGGCCGGCCCACCGGAGGCGGCACCCCGCCCACCGGCCACCACGACGGCACCGGACCCACCACCGGTACCTCCGGCGGCGCCTTCGCCACCGGCTCACCCGAATGCTGCGTCTGCCCGATCTGCCGGACCATCAGCGCGCTTCGCGACCCGAGCCCGGAGTTCGCCGAGCGGCTCGCCACCGGTGCCGGCGACTTCGCCGCCGGCCTGGCCAGCCTGCTGCGAGCCCTGTCCACGGCCACCACCAGCCCATCGGCCCCCGGTGGTCCGTCGGCCCACCCCGGCACCCCGCCGCCACCCACCGGCACCCCGGCAGGGTCGCCGGACGCCGGGGCACCGGCCGTCGACACCCCGCCGGAGGCACCGGACGTACCGGCCGGTGCAGCCCCCACCCGTCCCGCCCCGCCGACCGCCCGACCGGGTGCGGACGACGAGGTGTGGCGCGGAGCCACCCGTACCGGGCATGATTCGTGGCCGGCACCGGAGCGGGACGTCTGGGCGGCCGCGACCCGCGCGGCAGCCGAGACCCGAACCGACCGTGCCACCCCGCCCGCCGACGCGGCCGGGACCACCGGCGCGACCGCGCGGCCGGCGCCGCCCAGCTCCACCGGAGCCGGGCCGGACGCCGAAGCCACCGGCGCGTCGCCGGTGGTACCCGCCGCCCGGGTACCGGGGGAGCCGGTGCACGCCGACGGCGACACCGGCGACGGGGGCTGAGCGGACCGGACTGCCGCGAGGCAGCGGAACGCGATCGGCCGGTGTGACGCCGGCAGGGCAGGGCACAGACCGGTGTGGTGCCGGCAGAGCAGAGCACAGAGGGGAGCGGCGGCGGTGACGCTGACCATCGGAGTCGACGTCGGTGGTACCAAGGTGGCCGCGGGCGTCGTCGACGCCGACGGCAATGTCCTGGTACGGACCCGGCGGGACACCCCCGCCGATGACGTCGCCAAGACCCGCGACGTCATCGTCGAGGTCGTCGCGGAACTGGCCACCGGTCGGGACATCGAGGCGGTGGGCATCGGCGCGGCCGGCTGGATCGACGCCAGCCGCTCGATCGTGCTCTTCGCACCCAACATCGCCTGGCGCGACGAGCCCATCCGCGACTACGTCAGCGCGGCCGTCAACCTGCCGGTGATCGTGGAGAACGACGGCAACGTGGCCGCCTGGGCCGAGTTCCGGCACGGCGCCGCACGGCACGCGAACGACTCGATGGTGATGCTGACCATCGGCACCGGCGTCGGCGGCGGCATCGTCCTCGGCGGCGAACTGGTACGCGGAGCGCACGGCATCGCCGCCGAACTGGGCCACACCCTGTCCGTACCGAACGGGCACCTCTGCGGCTGCGGCCGGCTCGGCTGCATCGAGCAGTACGCCAGCGGCCGGGCCCTGGTCCGGTTCGCCCGCGCCGGAGCGCGTCAGGCGCCGGCCCGCGCCACCCGGCTGCTCGAGATGGCCGGGGGCGAGGTCGAGTCGATCACCGGACCGATGGTGACCAGCGCCGCCCAGGAGGGCGACCCGATCTCCTGCGAGGCGTTCGCCCAGATCGGCCACTGGCTCGGCTTGGGACTCGCCGACATGGTGCAGATCCTCGACCCCGAGGTGCTGGTTGTCGGCGGAGGCGTGGTCGAGGCCGGCGACCTGCTGCTCGGCCCGACCCAGCAGGCCTTCATGGAAACGCTGGCACAGCGCTCCCGACTGGCGGTGGCGGAGATCCGCCCGGCCGAACTGGGCAACACCGCCGGCATGGTCGGCGCCGCCGACCTGGCCCGGCGCCGGTAGCCGACTCGACCCGAGTCCCGGCCAGCATGAGCGAAGGGGTACCCGGCGTGACACAGGCAGAACCGTCCGGCGCGAGCGTCGCGGGCGTACGCCTGCGGGTGCTGTCGTACAACGTGCACGGCCAGCGCGACGACGTGGCGGCGCTGGCCGCGACCGTTCGGGAGGCCGAGCCGGACGTGGTGATCGTGCAGGAGGGACCCCGCCGGTTCCGCTGGCGACACAAGACCGGTGCCCTGGCCGACGCGCTCGGGTTGGTGGTCGGCGGCGGCGGGCTCCCGTCCCTGGGCAACCTGGTCCTGACCAGCCTGCGGGTACGGGTCCGCCGAACCTGGCACCGCCAGTTCCCGCTCACCCCGGGCCGGCACATGCGCGGCGCGATCTTCGCCGAATGCGCGGTCGGCTCCGCCACCATCGCCCCGTTCGTGGTCGCCGGCTCGCACCTGGGCACCGACCCGACCGAACGCCCAGGCCAGGCCGAACTGCTCAAACGGGAACTGTCCGAACTGGACCTGCCGGTGGTGCTCGGTGCCGACCTCAACGAGAACTCCGGCGGTGCCGCCTGGCGCACCATCGCCGACGGGCTGACCGATGCCGCGGTCGCCGCCGGCCGGGCGGACGCGCGTACGTTCCCGTGCGTCGACCCGCGCGACCGGATCGACGCGCTCTTCGTCGACCCACGCATCGTCGTCACCGGCTACGACGTGGTCGACACCCCGCAGACCCGCCGCGCGAGCGACCACTTCCCGGTCCTGGCCGACCTCCTGCTCCCAGCCCACGACCCGGCCACCGGCAAAGCCTGAGCACCGCGCCCCGCACCACCGGACCGGGGAACCGCCGTACGTCGATCCGGAGGAATGACCAAACGTTGGGCCCCGGGCTGGACAAAGGGTCACGCGAGCCGAGAGGATTCGGCAGCACTCGGCATTCGTGCCGGACAAAAGGAGATTCCCGGTGTCCACCTCCACTGGCCAAGACAGCTCCGAAACGGGCGCGACCCTGCGGTCGGACGGGCGCCCGGTCTACGACCGAGGCGGCACCGTCTGCGTCATCGGCGCCGGTGCCAGCGGCCTGGCCGCGATCAAGAACCTGAAAGAGTACGGCTTCGGCGTCGACTGCTACGAACGGGAAACCAGCGTCGGTGGGGCCTGGAACTGGCGGCACGACCGCAGCCCGGTCTACGCCAGCACGCACCTGATCTCGTCGAAGCCGTTCACCCAGTTCCCCGACTTCCCGATGCCGGACTCCTGGCCGGACTACCCCCACCACAGCCAGCTTCTCGGTTACCTGGAGCGGTACGCCGACCACTTCGACCTGCGCGAAGACGTCTGGTTCGGCACCGAGGTGGTCCGGGTCGAACCGGCCGACGACAACCGCTGGGACGTCACCACCCGCAGCACCGGCGGCTACGGCGCCGAACGGACCTCCCGCTACGCCGCCGTGGTGGTCGCCAACGGGCACAACTGGGCCCCGAAGATCCCCGCGTACGAGGGACTCGACGAGTTCCGGGGCCAGGTCATCCACGCGTCGGCGTACAAGGACACCACCCAGTTGCGGGGCAAGCGGGTGCTGGTGATCGGGGCCGGCAACACCGGCTGCGACATCGCGGTCGAGGCCGCCCAGCAGGCCGCCAAGTGCTGGCACTCCACCCGCCGTGGCTACTGGTACGCACCCAAGTACGTGCTGGGCCGCCCGACCGACCAGGTCAACGCCGGACTCGCCAGGCTCCCCATGGGCCTGCGTCAGTGGTTCTCCGCCCGTACGCTGCGGCTCACCGTCGGCGACCTGACCCGGTTCGGCATGCGCGCACCCGATCACAAGATCTACGAGACGCACCCGATCGCGAACAGCCAACTCGTCTACTACGTCGGGCACGGAGACATCACCCCCGTACCGGACGTGGCCCGGTTCCGTGGGCACAGCGTGGAACTCTCCGACGGGCAGCAGATCGAACCGGACCTGGTCGTGCTCGCCACCGGCTACCTGCCGAAGTTCGAGTTCCTCGACCCGAAACTCCTCGGCGACGACAACTCCGGCCGGCCCACGCTCTACCTCAACGCGTTCCCGCGCCGCCACCCCACGCTGGCCGTGGCCGGCCTGCTCCAGTCCGACTCCGGCATCTTCCCGCTCGTGCACTGGCAGACGGTGGCGATCGCCCGCCGGCTGCGCGTACAGCAGACCGAGCCGGACCGGGCCAACGCCTTCGCCGCCCGAGTGGAGGCCGGCGCCGCCCGCAGGTGGAGTTCGGCGAAGGTCAAGGACAGCACCCGGCACTGGTTCGAGATCGGCCACCGCGACTACCTGAGCGAGCTGCAAACCGTCCTCGACGACCTGGAGGTCAGCAAATGAGCGCGGCCGGCACCCGGATCATCCGGACGCGCGACTGGGCCAACCCGGTCCCACCCGTACGCCGTGAGGTGCGCAGCGCCACCCCGGAGACCGACGAGGGCAAGCCGCCGCTGCTGTTCGTACCCGGCTTCGGTCACGGCGCCTGGGCGTTCGCCGAGCACTGGCTGGAGCACTGCGCGACGCGCGGGTTCGCGGCGCACGCGGTGAGCCTGCGCGGGCACGGCGGCAGCGGCGCGGCGCCGAAGGCGTCGCTGCGGGCGTACGTCCATGATGTGGTCCAGGTGGCGGCGAGCCTGCCGCGGCAGACGGTGCTGGTGGGGCACGGCGCTGGTGCGCTCGTGGTGACGCACGCGCTGGCCCGCTATCCGGCCAGGGCCGGCGTGCTGGTCGCGCCGGTGCTCGGTGGCTGGGGCACGTTCGGCGGCGCCCTGCGGCGCAACCCCGCCGGCACCCTGCCCGCGATCTTCGGCGGCCGGCTGCGGCTCAACCGCCGCCAACTGTTCAGCCGCGAACTACCCGCCGCGACCGCCGCCGACTACACCACCCGACTCGGCCGGGCCACCGCACGCGCCCAGTGGCAACTGCTGCTGCACCGCGACCCCGAGCCACCCGTCGGCAACCCCCCGCTGCTCGTCCTCGGCAGCCCCGACGACCGGATCGTCTCCGCCGCCTCCCTCACCCGCGCGGCCCGCCGCTACGACGCCGCCCCGCTGCTCTTCCCCGGCATGGGCCACGACCTGATGCTCGACGCCCGCTGGCGCGAACCCGTAGACGCCCTCCTCGACTGGCTAGACAAAGACCTCCCCACCCCCTGACCAAGCCGCCCTCGCAGGCCCAAAGCCGCCACGGCGGACCCGCCACCGCCCGTCGCACCGCAACCAAGGTCAGGGTTCGGGGGCGGCGTGCCCCGCGGAGAGATCAAGCCTGACCGCTCGGAGTGGGGCACGCCGCCCCCGAACCCTCCACCGCAACCAACCTGACCGCTCGGAGCGGGGCACGCCGGCCCCCGAAACCCCCACCAAATCAAGCAGGCGCCAACCGATCAGCCAACGCCCCGGTCTGATCGAGAGACGTGAGATAAGCCCGAGCCCAAGCCCGAATGTCATACGTCCGCAGATGGTCGCGCATCGACCGCATCCGGTCGCTGACATCAGCCGGTGTCGCCTGCAACGCGTGCATCAGGGTCAGTTTCAACCCCTCCAGGTCGTGCGGATTCACCAGGTACGCCTGGGTGAACTCCGCCGCCGCCCCGGCGAACTCGCTGAGCAGCAGCGCGCCCCCGTTGTCGACCCGGGCCGCGACGTACTCCTTGGCGACCAGGTTCATCCCGTCCCGCAGCGGCGTCACCGCCATGATGTCGGCGATCCGGTAGAGCGCCGCCAACTCCGTACGGTCGAACGGCTGGGTCAGGTAGTGGATCGCCGGCTCGCCGACCCGCCCGAATTCCCCGTTGATCCGGCCGACCTCGCGTTCCACCCGCTCGCGCAGGACCTGGTACTGCTCGACCCGTTCCCGGCTCGGCACCGCCACCTGGACCATGACCGTGTCGCGGACCTTGATGTGTCCGTTGGCGATCAGCTCGCTGTACGCCTTGAGCCGCTGCTCGATGCCCTTGGTGTAGTCCATCCGGTCGATGCTGAGGATCACGTGCTGCGGGTCGCCCAGGTCACCGCGGAGCCGGCGGGCCCGCTGGACCACGTCCGGGCGGCGGGACAGCGCCTCCATCTCCGCCATGTCGATGGAGACCGGGAAGGCGCCGATCCGGACCACCCGGTCGTCGACCGCGATCCGGCGGTCGGTGGCGGGCAGCTTGAGCACCTTGGACGCGAGCTGGGCGAAGTTGTGCGCCGCCTGGGCCCGTTGGAAGCCGACCAGGTCGGCGCCGAGCATGCCGAGCAGCAGTTCGGCCCGGCGGGGCAGTTGCATGAACAGCTCGGGCGGCGGGAACGGTACGTGCAGGAAGAAGCCGATCCGCAGGTCCGGGCGGAGCGCCCGGAGCAGACCCGGTACGAGTTGCAGGTGGTAGTCCTGCACCCAGACCACCGCACCCGGTTCGGCGGCTTCCGCGGCGGCTTCGGCGAACCGCTGGTTGACCCGTTGGTAGGCCTCCCACCAGCGGCGGTGGTAGACGGGCTGCTCGACCGCGTCGTGGTAGAGCGGCCACAGGGTGGCGTTGGCGAAACCCTCGTAGTGGTCCCGCATGTCCTCGTCGCTGAGCGGTACCGCGTGCATCCGTACGCCGTCGATGTCGGGTACGGCGGGCGCGGGGCCACTGCCACCGGCCCAGCCGACCCAGACCGCCGGGGTCTTCTTCAGGATGGGATGTAGGGCGCCGACCAGACCACCGGGACTACGACGCCACTCACAGGCGCCGTCGAGCGCCACACCGTCGTCAACCGGTAGCCGGTTGGCCACCACCACAAGCGGACTCTGTCGCATTCGGGCACCTCGTTCCGAGCGAGGCGACCACCGCGAATGATGCGCGATCGGGCAGTCGTGAGGGGGAGTGAGGAGAGGTGACGTACAGGGGTATTCCTACTGACATCAAGTTACACGAGTGTTACGCACGGGCGCTGTGTGCGATCAATCTCACTATTTGCCTGTTACAGGCTCAGACCACCGCACCGTCGTCGGGATCGTCGTCCTCCTCGTCGCCCGAGCGCAGACGCCAGATCAGGGTGACGAACCCGCTCAGGATCCCGGCGAAGCCGATCAGCGTGACCAGGCCCCGGTCGATCGGCAGCAGGCTGGGGAAGACGAAGAGGATGAAGCCCAGGACAACCGCGAGCACCCCGGCCACGGCGTACTTCGACACGTGCGGCAGCGGCGGCGGGGGCGGCGGGATGTACCGGTCCTCGGCGCCGTCGGGCAGGTCCGCGCCGAAGGTGTCGAGCCCGTCGAGCAGCGAGCCCTGGTCGGACCGGGGGTCGAGGGAGATGCCGGAGATGTCGGTCGCGGACTGCAACGGCCGTAGCTCGGTGGCCGGCCCGGCGCTCTCCTGACCGGTCCGGGTGGCGGTGCCGGTGGCCGAGCCGGTCTTGTCGGACGGCTCCTCCGCGTTCACGTCCTCGGCCGCCGGCCACGGCCGGGCGCCTTCGGTCACGTCCGCGTGGTAACCGGCGACGATGCGGGCCCACTCGGCGTCCACGTCCGGATCGGGGCGGGACGGCGTCGGGCTCGGCGTGCCCTCGTCGGCGAGTTGGGTCAGGTAGTCCCGGGCGGTCGCGAGGTGGGTCCGGTCGACGTAGAGCCGGTCGGTCGGTCGCGCCGGCACCGTGGTGGTCCGGGTCACCGGGTTGAGGTCGGCGGATGGCTGCAGGTAGGCGGCGATGCCGCCGGCCGCGAGGACGTCCAGCAGGTGTTCTCCCACCCGTGGGTCCACGTCGCCAGCGACGGCGTATTCGGTCGCGTCGAGCCCGTTGTCCCGCCGCCCTCGGCGGGCACCACCCGGTGACACTGGATACCCTCCCTCACCGGCGCGTGCGCGCGCCCGACCAAGACCCCCGTCGCGCGCGATCGCGCGTGCCGTGCCTTGAATCGTGACACGGCAGGAGCGGGTTCCGGGAGTGCGTTGTGGCGTGCCGTACTCGCTTCGTAGGCTCATTCCCGACAGATCCGCCCGCGGAGCGGCCCCGCGCAGGCGCGGAATCGGCGCGGCAGGGACGCCCGTGCTGTACCGACTGATCGCGAGCCGCGCCGGATCGGATCTCCACTCCGTTCATGATCGAGTGAAAAGTGACCTTCGTCGCAAAGGGCGAATACCTCGCCGCCCAGACGCGAGCCGGCCTTCTCAGGAGGCGAGCACCGGCGACCAGCCGCCCGCGCCACCCGGGTTGCCGCCCAGCCGGAGCAGACCGGGCGCCTGGTTACGCAGCGCGAACGCGCGTACCTCGGCGAGCGTGACCTGGGCGGTCGCCCGCTCACCCGAGCGGCTCAGCTCACCGCCGGCCAGGGCCAGCGCCAGCATCCGGTCGGTCACGTCCGGGATCTGCGCGTAGATCTCCGCCGCGGCCGCGTACAGCTGGGCCGCGCGGTGATGGTCACCGTCCGCGGCGGCCACCGCGGCGGTGACCGTACGCAGTGCGGCCTCCGCCCACGGCGTACGGTGCGTGACCCGGTCCAGCATCCCGCGCACGCGTACCGCCTGGTCCCGCCCGGTCAGCGCGGCGGCGTACGCGGCCGCGGTGATCCACTCACCGCTCGCCAGGGCCGGTACCGGTGCCCAGGAGTCGGCCAGCTCGTCGATCAACTCGACCACGTCCGCGCTGCGGCCCTGCAGGGCTCGGCAGAGCGCGGCCGGTCCCAGCACGGTCCAGTGCAGCCGGTGGAAGCCGCTGCGCCGGGCCGTCTCCAGCGCCTCGGCAATGTCGTCGGTCAGCGGCACCTGCTGACCCCCGACCGGCACCGCGACCGGTTGGTTCGGTACGGCCTGCGGCCCGCTCGGCTGCGCCGCCCCGCCCGGCGTCTCTCCCGCCGACGCGGTGGCCGTACCGGTGGGCGCGGCGGCCTGCGCGGCCCGGCTCGCCAGGCTGTCCCGGCCGCTCGGCACCGGCTCGCCGCGCAGCACCCGCAGGCAGGCGCGCAGGCCGCGGACCTGCATGTCCCAGCGCCCCTGGTCGGTGTCGACGAACGCGTCGGCGGCGGCGAGGAGCTTGCCGAACTCGCCGTTGAAGTACGCCCGCATCGCCTCGCCGGAGTAGCCGGTGGTCAGCGTCTGCTCGTCGCCCTGCTCGGCCGCGGCGGCGGTGAGCATCGCGTTGGACTGGACCCAGTCGCCCTCCTCCAGCATCGCGTACGCGAGGTTCTGCATGGCCCGGGTCAGGGCCTGGAGCTTGTGCGCCCGGCAGAACTGCACGGCGGCGTGCAACTCGTCCAGCCCGGTCCGGTCACCGGCGTAGTACCGGGTCGACGCCATGGTGATCCGGGCGTTGGTCTGCGCCTCGACCAGTCCGAGCCGTTCGGCGATGTCGGCCGCGGCACCGGCGGCGGCGAGCGCGGGGTCACGTTCCATGTTGAGCATGTGCAGCCGGCCGAGTTCGGCGTACGCCTCGGCCTTCTGCTCGCTGTCGGGCAGCGCGTCGAACAGTTCCACCGCCCGGTCCAGGCAGGCCAGCGCCGCCGCCCGGTCGGCACGCAGCCAGGCCGCGTGCCCGAGCAGGGTCCAGGCCCGGGCGGCCGAGCCCTGGTCGTTGATCGCGTAGAGCCGGTCGGCGAGCGCGGTCAGCTGCTCGGTCCCGCCGCCGGACAGGAACGCCCGCCCGTCCCGGAAGAACGAGATCTCGGTGCTGAGCAACTCCAGTTGCAACCGGTCCAGCTTGTCGTCGAGGCCGGCGAGCAGCAGCGCCTTGCCCGCGTGGCTGGCCGCGGCGTCCAGGGCGTGCAACGCGTACGCCCGGCGGGCCGCCCGGTGCAGCGCGTCCCGCGCGGCCGGGGCGTACCGCTCGGTGTCCACCCCGAGCGTGCCGGCGATCTCGTGCGCCGCCCAGCGGTGGTGCGCGAGCACCTCGGCCAGGTCGGTGTCCCGACTGCGCGACAGCGCGTCCAGCCAGTCCGCCGTACGTTCGTGCCGGGCCACCCGCTCGGTACGCGGCAACCGCTGGTAACAGACGTCGCGGACCAGCACGTGCCGGAACCGGAACTCCGGCTGACCGGCCATGATGGACCCGGCCTGCTCGTGGACGAAGTCCCGCTGTTCCAGCCGGCGCAACGCCCGCTCGACCGACTCGACCGGCTGCCCGAGTGCCGAGGCGACCGCACCGGGCCAGAACTGCATCCCGACCACCGACGCGGCCAGCAGCACCGTCCGGTCGTTCACGTCGAGCAGGTCGACCCGGTTCGCGATGACCGCGTGCACGCTGTCCGGCATCGGCAGGTCGTGCTGCTTCTCCAGCGACCAGCCCCGCCCCGACTGCCGCAACGCACCCTGCTCGATCAGCATCCGGACGTACTCATACGCGTAGAGCGGGTTGCCGTCGGCGACCTCGACCAGCGGGCTGAGCATGTCGGCGGAGAACGCGGCCTGGCCGAACATGTGCGCGTAGAGCGAGGCGATGCCGGTGTTGCGCAGCGGCGGCAGGTTGATGGTCAACGACGAGGTGATGCTCGCCGCCCAGCTCGGTTCCCGGTCGACGAGTTCCGGCCGGGCGGTGCAGAGCAGCACCAGCGGTACGTCCCGGGCCGAGGCGCCGAGCAGTTCCACGAAGCGCAGCATCGCCTCGTCCGCCCAGTGCAGGTCCTCGAAGACCAGTACGGTCGGCCGCCGGGCGGCCAGTGCCACCAGCAGCCGTCGCCAGGCCGACTCGGTCTCCTCCACCGGCAAGGCCGGTCCCGGCAACCCGACCAGCGGGCGCAGCGCGTCCACCACCCGGGCGGTCTCGCCGTTGGTGGCGACCAGTTCGCCGACCGCCGACTCGAGGCGTTGGGCGGCCACCGACGCCGGGTCGGTGTCCAGGATGCCCGCCTCGGACTTCACGATGTCGGCGAGCGCGGCGAAGGTGACGTTCTCGCCGAACGGTGGGCAGCGTCCGGTACGCCAGGTGACCGGTTCGTCGATCAACCGGTCCGCGTGCCGGAACAGCTCCCGTACCAGCCGGCTCTTGCCGATGCCGGCCCGACCGAAGACCGTGACGACCTGCGGGATCCGTTCCCGTACCGACCGGTGCAGGGCGTTGACCAGCAGGCCCAGCTCGTGTTCCCGGTCGATCAGCGGGGTCGAGTCGAGCTCCCGGTCGGGGTGCTGCCGGCGTACCGGTGCCAGCGCCAGCCACACCTCGGTCGGCGACGACCGCCCACGCAGCGTCACCGGCGGCTGCTCGTCGTAACGGATCGCATCCTTGGTCAGCGCGTACGTGTTGCCGCAGACGAGCACCCCGCCGGGCGGCGCGACCGACTGCATCCGGGAGGCGGTATTGACCACGTCACCGGCGACGATCGCCTGCCCGCCGTCGCGGGCCGCGGCCACGTCCACCAAGGCCTCACCGGTCGACACCCCGACCCGGAACCGCAGCCCGCCGGCATCGGCCGGGGCGAACCGGGCCAGCACCCGCTGCAACTCCAACCCGGCCCGGACACACCGCAACGCGTCGGTCTCGGTCGCCACCGGGGCACCGAACAACGCCATCACCGCGTCCCCGATGTACTTCTCCACCACCCCGCCGTACTGACCGACGACGCGGCGGGCGGCCGAGAAGAAGCTGGTCTGCATGCCCCGGACCAGTTCCGGGTCGGCCCGCTCGACGTACGGGGTGAAGTCGATCAGGTCGACGAAGAGGACACTGACCCGCCGCCGGTCCTCCTGCGCGGTGGTCGCCGGCCGGGTCGCCCCACCCGGACGAGGTTTGCCGCAGGAGGTGCAGAACGCCGCGTTGGTCGCCAACGGCCGGTCGCAGTGCGGGCAGGCGGGCACGAGTTCGTTGCCGCAGCCGCCGCAGAAGCGGTCTTCGGCTGCGGCGATCCGGCCACACTTGGCACACGGAGCGGAGATAACGTCCTCCTACCGCAGTCGGGTCGGGATGGGTCGTGCTGCCGCAGCCAGACCGGTGCGCCAGCCGAAGCACTGGTGGCGAGCCGGTCGTGTCGCTGCCCGGCTTGCGGTGTGCTGGCCGGGTTGCGGCTTGCTGGCCGTGTTGCGGGGTGCTGGCCGTGTTGGTCGCCAACGCCGAGTATCGCCGGTCCGCGCCAGTGTCGGTAACCGGGCTGTTGGCTAGCAGACACTCGTTCGGCCGGCTGACCCGAGCGCCTGCCGGCTACAGTCGGGCAGCCAAGTGATCGAGCGATGTTAGGGAGATACGTCGATGGTGTACGTCCAGCTGGTGCAGGGGTGGACAGACGACGCGGGTGTCAACCACTCCGCGGGCGAGAGTGTCGATGTGGACGCCGCGACGCTGGCCCGGCTGCAGGCCGAGGGGATCGTCGGCGAGACGGGTAGCGGCACCGGCGGCGGCGCCGACACCGACTGGGTCGGCCCGACCAGCACCAAGCCCTGATTCCGGGCTGCCGCAACAGAGCGGGAACCGTGGGGTTCCGCTGGTCGCCGAGAGCGACCGGCGGAACCCCACGTTCCGTTCGGCTCGAATGTGTACGCCGATCAGCGGTCGGACATGCCCGCTCGGCGGCGCAACGCCCCCACATCGGTCACCACGATCCGGCGTCCCTCCGTACGCAGCCAACCTCGGCTGGCGAAGGAACCGATCGCCTGGTTGACGCTCTGCCGCGAACCGCCGGCCATCTCCGCGAGCTGACTCTGGTTCAACTCGATCGTGATCATCGGCGCCTGGCTCTCGCCGGCCAGCCGGACCAGGGTCTTGGCCACCCGGCCGGGCAGGTCGAGGAAGACGTGGTCGGCGTTCTGCTCGGTGAGCCGGCGGATCAGTCCGCCCAGCGAGCGCATCACCGCGTCGAGGATGCGCGGGTTGGAGTGGACCAGCTCCATGAAGGCGCCGCGGGACAGGGCGAGCGCGGTGCAGTCCTCGATCGCCTCGGCCGACAGCGAGCGGGTGGAGGCGTCCAGCAGGGACACCTCGCCGAGTACGTCAGGCGGCCGGATCACCGACAGCACCGCGCGCTCACCGGTCGGTGCCGTACGGAAGACGACCACCGCGCCGCGGCGCAGCACGATGAGTGACTCGCCGGGGTCGTTCTCGACGAAGAGCAGTTGGCCCTTGCGATAGGTGCGCGGGACCGCGGCAGCGATCACGCGCTGCCGTACCTCCGGTTCGAGTCCGGCGAACATCTGCACACCCGTGAGCGCGTCACCCGGCTCCGGCAGGCGAACCTCCAAGGCTCAACCCCTCACAGTCTGCTTTCGGTCGAGGCTCTCGCCCCCGAGAGCAACATGATCTGACACCGGATGACCTGTCCGGTAGCGGTACACATCAGATCATGACGGTCCTGTCGCGTGCTGTACACCCCTCGAATCGCTTCTGTGACAGTCCTGCGTCCTGACGACCGGCATTCTTGTGCTCAGATCCGCCGCTGGGTGGGGGCTGTACGGGGGCGTGGCGGATTGGGGTCGCGGGGTGCCGCGACCGGCCGGACGGTGAGCGTGCTGCGCCCGTCGTCCGGCCGGTCGCGTGAGCGGCGGGGAGACCGGGCCCGGTGGCAGCCGGGCGACCGCCGGGTGGCGCCACGACGACCGCGCCGGTGATCGGGTACGCCCCCGGCGCCGGACCCGCGGAGCGGGTGGGCGAGGATGGCGGGGATGGTTTACCGCTATTTCTACGACTGTGAATTCATCGAGGACGGCCGGATCGTCGACCTCGTCTCGATCGGCGTCGTCGACGAGTACGGCCGGGAGTTCTACGCCGTCTCCACGCAGTTCGACGACTCCAGAGCCGTGCCCTGGGTTCGCCGCAACGTGCTGGACAAGCTGCCGTCACCCGGCGACCGGGTCTGGCGCTCCCGGGAGCGGATCCGCGACGAGCTCTACGAGTTCCTCACCGAGCCGGTACGCGGCCGCCCGGACGAGAAGCTGGAGCTGTGGGCCTGGTACGCCGCGTACGACCACGTGGCGCTCGCGCAGCTCTGGGGGGCGATGCCGGCCCTGCCCCGGGAGATCCCCCGGTTCACCAAGGACCTGCGGCAGCGCTGGGACGACCTGGGGCGCCCGCCACTGCCGGACGCGGCGGCCGAGCGGCATGACGCGCTGGTCGACGCCCAGCACAACCTGGCCCGGTGGCGGGCCATGGGCGGCTGAACCCCGGTCGGGCGGGATCCGGGCGGGCGGCCTCGCTCGAAGCCGGACGCGGGTCCCTCCTCGCCCGTGAGGCGTGCTGGCTTGCCTCCGGCGCGACGACTACAGTGCGCATTGACGGCCCGCCCCGGGCCGGCAACGACGCCGATGGTCTGACGTGACTTCGCTCCTGGGGCTGAATTGGGCTTACCTGAAGCTCCTGGAGGATGAGCAGATCATGCGTATCGGCGTGCTCACCGGCGGCGGTGACTGTCCGGGTCTGAACGCGGTGATCCGAGCGGTCGTGCGTAAGGGTGTCGCTACCTACGGTCACGAGTTCGTGGGCTTCCGCGACGGCTGGCGCGGTCCGCTGGAGGGGCTGACCAAGCAGCTCGGCATCGACGAGGTGCGGGGGATCCTGCCCCGGGGCGGGACCATCCTCGGCTCGTCCCGGACCAACCCGTTCAAGATCGAGAACGGCGTCGAGCGGATCAAGGACAACCTTGCCGCGCAGGGCGTCGACGCGCTGGTCGCGATCGGCGGCGAGGACACTCTCGGCGTCGCGACCAAGCTGACCGAACTCGGCGTCCACGTGGTCGGCGTACCGAAGACGATCGACAACGACCTCAACGCGACCGACTACACGTTCGGCTTCGACACCGCGGTCAACATCGCGATGGAGGCGATCGACCGGCTGCACACCACCGCCGAGAGCCACCACCGCACCCTGGTGGTCGAGGTCATGGGCCGGCACGCCGGCTGGATCGCACTGCACGCCGGCCTGGCCGGCGGCGCCAACGTGATCCTGCTGCCGGAGCGGCAGTTCGACGTGGAGCAGGTCGCCACCTACGTCGAGAAGCGGTTCCAGAAGCAATACGCCCCGATCGTGGTCGTCGCCGAGGGCGCCCAGCCGCTGGACGGGCAGATGGTGCTGCACAACCAGGAGCTGGACTCCTTCGGGCACGTCCGGCTCGGTGGCATCGGGCAGTGGCTGGCCGGCGAGATCGAGGCCAAGACCGGCAAGGAGGCCCGTACGGTCGTGCTCGGGCACATCCAGCGCGGTGGCACCCCGACCGCGTTCGACCGGGTGCTCGCCACCCGGCTCGGCCTGCACGCGATCGACGCCGTGAACGACGGCGACTGGGGCAAGATGGTCGCCATGCAGGGCACCGACATCGTCCGGGTGCCGCTGGCCGAGGCGACCCGCGAGCTGAAGACCGTACCGATCGAGCGCTACGAAGAGGCCGAGGTCTTCTTCGGTAGCTGATCGGCCACGTACCACCCGGGCCGGGGTGGACTCCGCGGAACTTGGTTCGAGCGGAGTCCACCCCGGTTCGGTGCGACCGGAACGAGGCGGGACAGGATGGGGGACCAGATGGCACCGGGTGCGCACACGGTGGCCGTGATCGGCACCGGGAAGATCGGCGAGCTGATGCTCTCCGGCCTGCTGCGGGCCGGCTGGCCGGCTGGCCGGCTGCTGGCCACCACGCGGCGGCAGACCCGGGCCGAGGAACTCGCCACCCGGTACGGCATCCGGGTGGTGGACAACCTGTCCGCCGTCGCCGAGGCGGACGTGCTCGCCATCTCGGTGAAGCCGCAGGACGCGGGCGCGCTGCTGGACGAGATCGGCCCCAAGGTGCCGGCGGACAAGCTGGTGATCTCGCTTTGTGCCGGCCTGCCGACCAGCTTCTTCGGCCGCCGACTGCCGGAGGGCACCCCGGTGGTACGGGTCATGACGAACACGCCCGCCCTGGTCGACCAGGCGATGACGGCGATCTCCGCGGGCCCGTACGCGACCGGGGCGCACCTGAGCCTGGCCGAGGAGATGTTCACCCCGCTGGGCTCGACCATCCGGGTGCCCGAGTCGCAGCAGGACGCCGTCACCGCGCTCTCCGGCTCCGGACCGGCCTACTTCTACCTGCTGGTCGAGGCGATGATCGACGCCGGCATCCTGCTCGGCCTGCCCCGGCAGGTCGCCCACGACCTGATCGTGCAGACCGCGATCGGCTCGGCGGTCATGCTCCGGGACTCCGGTGAACATCCGGTGAAGCTTCGGGAGGCGGTCACCTCGCCGGCCGGCACCACGATCTCCGCGATCCGCGAACTGGAAAAGCACGGCGTACGCGCGGCTCTGCTCGCCGCGCTGGAGGCGGCCCGGGACCGGGCTCGGGAGATCGCCGCGCAGAGCGACTAGCCGACTGCGGGGTTGCCCCGGTTGGGCGATCGGTGCCCCATACTGTCCGGTGTGTTCACCCTCGCCCAGGCCAGATACCTGATCGCCACCCTGCGCCCCCGGATCGACGAGCTGATCCTGCTGCGCGCCGACCTGGCGGAGCTGCGGGCCGATCTGGACGGCGGCGGGCTGAGTCAGCTCGGTGGCGTACCGGAGGTCAAGGCCCTGGAGGCCCGGCTGCACGGCATCCTGGAGGAGCTCAACGAGCACGAGATCCAGGTCAAGGGCTTCGCCCCGGTGCTGCTCGACTTCGTCGGCGAGCGGGAGGGCCGCCAGGTGCTCTGGTGCTGGCTCGAAGGCGACGACGACATCCGCTGGTACCACCGCGCCGACTGCGGCTTCCCCGGACGCCGCCGGATCTGAGCGCGGTCCCCGATTCGCCTTCCTTACGGGGTGGCGACGGCGTAGACGACCAGGTTGTCGCGGTAGTGGCGGGTGTCGCGGTCGAAGGTGCCGGCGCAGGTAATCAGGCGCAGTTCCGGGCCGGGGGTCGGGCCGTACACCTCGGCGGTGGGGAACTCGTCCTTGTCGTAGCGACTGGTGGCCACGACGACGAACGAGATCCAGCGCTTGCCGCCGAGCACCTCCACCCGGTCGCCGACGCGCAGCTCGTACAGGCGGTAGAAGACCGCGGGGCCGGTGGTCGAGTCGACGTGTCCGGCGATCACCGCCGGGCCGATGTCGCCCGGTGCCGTACCGGCGCCGAACCAGCCGGCCTGGGCGAAGTCGGCCGGCGCGGCCAGTTGCCCGGACCGGTCCAGGCCGAGCACCTCCAGGGACGAGTCCACGCCGATGCGCGGGATCCGTACCCGGCTCGGCGGGCCGGCGAGCGCGGTGGACGGGTCCGGTTGCGCCGGTCGGGCGCCGGTGGGCGGTTGCGCCGGTTGCGCGCTGTCGGGCGGTTGCGCAGGTTGGGCGCTGTCGGGCGGTTGCGCGCTGTCGGGCGAGCAGCCGGCGGTACAGCCCGCCCGCCACACCCCGGTCGTGGTCGCGGGACCGGTCCCGGCCAGGCCCAGCCCGGTGCCGGTGATCAGCGCGAGGACTCCGACGCCGAGTCCGGACAACGCCAACCAGATCCGCCGCTCGGTCGCCGCCCCGAGATGGGGCCACCGCCCACGGTGCCGCCTGATCCCGGCGGCACGCGCGGACGGCGCGGTGTTCACCAGGTACGCCGCGCGCGGCGCCGCAGCAGCAGCACGGTCGCTGCCGCGAGTACGACCAGCAGCGCGCCGGCCGCGACGGCGGCGATCAGCGGGTAGCCCCGGCCGGGGTCATCGCCCGCCTCCGACGCTTCGAGCCCGATCACGTCCTGGACGCCGACCATGTCCCGGGCGCCGCCCGCGCCGGTGTCCACGCCGCCGGCCGGCACCACCTCGCCGCCCCGGGCGTCGACCCGCAACTCGGTGGTGAGCCCTCCCTGTGCGGCGTCGAGCACCAGGAGCGAGTAGACCGTTCCGGCGGTGAGCCGTACGTCGGCCGTGGTCGGGGTGCCGCCGGCACTGTTCAGCCGCAGCTTCCACGAGCCCGGTTCGACCTGCGAGTAGGGCGTGGTGGTGGCGAACTGTACGGCGTCGGCGATGGTGGGCCCGTCCGCCGCGGCGACGTCGATCACGGGTGCCCGTACGGAGGCCTGCACCACGCGTACCTTCGCCCGCCCGGCGGCCGGCGCGCTGATGTCGTCGTCGAGCACCCGCAACCCGAGGTCGGCGTAGCGGCCGACCCCGGCGACCGTGTACGCGTCCCCGGCGGTCACCGCCACCTCGGCGGTCAGTACGGGTTTGGTGCTCGCGGGGGCACCGGCCTGGCGCATCGCGACCGCGTACCGGCCGACCGGCAGGGTCAGGTAACCCGAGACGACCCCGTATCCGACGGCGGGGAAGACCCGTGGTTCGTCCGATCCGGTTGCCGTACCCAGGTAGACGTCGACCGCCGGGGTGTCCGGGGACAGGTGGGCGAGCCGGACGTAACCGACCCCGGCGGCGCCGGCCGGTCGGCCCGCGACCGCGCTCAGACCCGCGCCGACCAAGGTGGCGCAGGCGAGCGCCAGGATCCGCCGGAGCGTACGGGCGTGCGGTCGGGACAAACGCATGCTGCCTCCTCGGTACGGCCAGCTTGGTACGGCGAGCGCCGAACGAGCGGTTCCGCACCAAAGAGTCCCGTTCATCGGACTCCCAGGCAAGTGCAGCACGTCAAGTAATCAAATCGTTACTCGGGGATATTGCCTGGTCGGCGCGTTGCCGGCCGAGAATTCGGGGCGGCGGGGTGGGCGGCTCCCACCTGCGAGGGGGTGCCCATGGTGGCGGTCGGCGACTGGCGCACGGTGAGTCGCGACGGCGTACGGCTGGCCTGTCTCGACCGGGCCGGCCCGCAACCACCGGTGCTGTTCCTGCACGGGCTGGCCGGTCACGCGGGGGAGTGGGACGCCAGCGCCGCCGCACTCGACGGCACCCACCGGGTGCTCGCCCTGGACCAGCGCGGCCACGGCCGCAGCGAACGCCGGCCCGCCCAGTTGACCCGTTCGGCGTACGTCGCCGATGTCGCCGCCGTGGTCGGCGCGCTGCAGGCCGCCCCGGTGGTGCTGGTCGGACAGTCTCTCGGCGGGCACACCGCGATGCTCACCGCGGCCCGCTATCCGCGGCTGGTCCGGGCCCTGGTGGTGGTGGACGCCTGGCCCGGCGGCGCCCGGGAGGACCCGAGGCGGATCGGCGAATGGCTGGACCGCTGGCCGGTCCCGTTCCCGTCGTACGCGGACGCGGTGCGTTTCTTCGGCGGCGGCGACCGGGGCCGGGCCTGGGCGGACGGGCTGGCCGAGGAGGTCGACGGCTGGCGGCCCCGGTTCGTGCCGGAGCTGATGGTCGAGTCGGTACGCGAGTCGTCGGCCACGGCGTTCTGGGCCGACTGGTCGGCGATCCGCTGCCCCACCCTGCTGGTCCGGGCCGGTCGGGGTGTGGTCGGTGCGGAGCAGGCCCGGCGGATGCTGGACCGGCTGCCCGGCAGCGAACTGGTCGAACTGCCCGACGCCGGCCACGACCTGCACCTGGAACGCCCACGCGACTGGCACCGGATCCTGCGCGACTTCCTGACCCGGCTGGCGGCGCCGGTGCCTAGGCCCGGGTGAACTCCATGACCCAGTTCGTCTCCCAGGTACGGCCACCGTCGGCGGAGAACTCCTGCTCCCAACGGGCCGAGGTCGGGGTGATGCCGGACCAGATGAAATGCGCCTTGATCGGCGTACCTTCGTGGGTGTCGTCGCCGTAGAAGTCACCCCGGCCGTCGGCGAAGGTGCCGACCACCGGCGGGTAGAGCAGTCCGGTACGGCTGTTCGCCCAGTACAGCGACCACTGCTTGCGCTCGGTGTCGAACAGCCGAAGCGTCATCCCCCGGGTACCGGTCGTCGGGAAGACGATCTCCTCCACGTTGCCCACCCCGCCGAGGACCGGCTGGCAGGTGCTGCTCGACGGGTACGTGTCCCAGTCGTCGCTGTCGGAGAAGAGCTTCGTGAGTTGGCGGTTGACTATGTTCCACGAGCCGATGAGAAAGTCGAAGTCGTTCATGGGTCAGGATTCTGTACCTCGTACCCGATGTTCGTTGCCCCTGCTATCCGGCGGGGTGGTCCAGCGGTGGCCCACCGAGCACCGCCGTGCACCGGGCGAGCCAGTCCAGGGTCAACCCGCGGAACGCCTCCGGCTGCTCGAACGGC
Source organism: Micromonospora sp. NPDC049523 (assembly GCF_040676775.1). NCBI lineage: Bacteria > Bacillati > Actinomycetota > Actinomycetes > Micromonosporales > Micromonosporaceae > Micromonospora > Micromonospora sp. NPDC049523. Next base: position 40,424 of record NZ_JBFAPP010000011.1, read on the forward strand.
AGGTAGTGCCCGGCGTCCGTGAGCAGGGCGTAACTCGCCGCCGGGTAGCTGGCCAGGGCACGGAACTGGTCGGCGTACCCGGCGATGTAGTCCTGGCGGGCGGCGATCAGGCTGGTCGGCCCGAGGAAAGCCCGCGTCGACGTCTCGTCGGAAAGCTGGTAGCCGGTGTTGCGCAGCCGTTCCAGGTACTCCTCGTCGCCCGGCCCGGACGCGACCAGCACCGTCGCCACCCGTTCGGCCGCGTCCCTGGTCCGGTTGCCCAACGCCACCGACAGGTGGGCGCGCAGGTCCGGGGGTACGTCGACCAGCCAGTCGGCCTCCTCGCTCACCACCGGAGCCACCGGGACGTCCCGGTCGGCCGGCAGGATCCTGGTGCCGTGGCAGATCAGCAGCAGCCCGGCGACCTGGTCCGGCCGGCGCCGGGCCAGCCCGGCGGCGAGGTAGCCGCCGTAGGACCAGCCCGCGACCAGGAACGGGGCGGTGCCGATCTCGGTGTCGACGAAGTCGGCGATCGCGTCGAGCACCCCGTCGGAGTTCTCCGGACCACCCGGCGACCGGCCGGTCCCCGGTAGGTCGAGGTAGATCCGGCGCAGGCCGGCGCTGGCGGCCACGGCCGGTTCCAGCGCGGCCACCATCGCCGACCCGGCCAGACTGAAACCGGGCAGGCACAGCATCGGCAGACCGGTTCCGTAGCTTTCCGCCACCAGGCTCATGCCGTGATCAGATCACGCCCGCCCGCCCCGCCCGCCCCAATTCTCCGACCAGCGAAACCCCCCCACCCCTCCCTCCCTCCCTCCCCCCGGAGAGCCCGGACACCCCGACGATCTTGCACTTGTGGTGGTACGCAAATCCGACGAATGCCCCGATCTGGCCACCACAACTGCAAGATCGTCGGCGGGTGGGGGGTGGGGTGGGGTGGGGTGGGGTGGGGCGTTCCGGGGGTGGGTGGGGGTGGGGTGGGGGCTTAGTGGGGGAGGACCTGTTCGATGGCTTGGGTCAGGTCGGGGGACTGGGGGTCGGTTTTGGTGGGGAAGCGGGCGGCGACCGTGCCGTCCGGGGCGACGAGGAACTTCTCGAAGTTCCAGCGGATGTCGCCGGTGTAGCCGTCCGCGTCGGGGGAGTCGACCAGTTCGGCGTAGAGCGGGTGCCGGCCGGGGCCGTTCACCTCGATCTTCTCCGTCAGCGGGAACGTGACGCCGTAGTTCGTCGAGCAGAATTCGGCGATCTCGGCGGCGGTGCCGGGTTCCTGGCCGGCGAACTGGTTGCTCGGTACGCCGAGCACCACCAGCCCCCGCTCACCGTAGCCGTCCTGGAGCGCCTGGAGGCCGGCGTACTGCGGGGTGCTGCCGCACTTGGATGCGACATTGACCACCAGGACGGCCTTGCCGCGGTACTGATCCAACCGGGCCGGACCGCCGTCGAGCGCGGCCAGGTTGATGTCGAAGATCGTCATGTGCGTGAGGTTACCCGTTGACCTGGTCATCCGCCGACATACGGAAATCGAAACATGGACATCTTGACGGAGTGGTGAACCCGTGAGTAGCGTCTCACTTGCTATTTGGAAAGTTTCCTAACTGTTTTCAGGGAGACGCCGCATGAGAAGTTCCCTCCGTCGGGCGTTCTGGGCCGGCGCCGTGGTAGCGGTGGCGGTCGCCGCCGTCCCGGTGACCGCGGCCTTCGGCGCCGGAAACGTCACCACCACGTTCGCGGCCGCCTCCGACTGGGGAACCGGTCACGAGGCCCGCGTCACGATCACCAACGGCACCGATGCCTCGCTCGCCACCTGGCGGCTGGAGTTCGACCTGCCGTCCGGCACCACCATCGGCAGCTTCTGGGACGCCGACGTGACCCGGACCAACAACCACTACGTCGCGGTCAAGAAGAGCTGGGCCGGTGCGCTCGCCCCCGGCGCCTCGTTCTCCTGGGGCTACAACGGCACCGGCGCGTACAAGGCTCCGCTGAACTGCACCATCAACGGCGCCTCGTGCGGCGGCGGAACCACGCCCACCACCCCGCCGACCACCCGGCCGCCGACCACTCCGCCGACGACCCCGCCTACCACGCCGCCGACCACCCGGCCGCCGACCAACCCGCCCACCACCACCCCGCCGACCAACCCGCCGCCGGGCGGCAAGAAGGTCGTCGGCTACTTCGCCCAGTGGGGCGTCTACGGCCGGAACTACCACGTCAAGAACATCGTCACCAGCGGGTCCGCGTCCAAGCTGACCCACATCATGTACGCCTTCGGCAACACCACGAACGGCCAGTGCACGATCGGTGACAGCTACGCCGACTACGAGAAGGCGTACACGACGGCGGACAGTGTGGACGGCGTGGCCGACACCTGGGACCAGCCGCTGCGGGGCAGCTTCAACCAGCTGCGCAAGCTCAAGGCAGCGTACCCGAACATCAAGGTGATCTGGTCGTTCGGTGGCTGGACCTGGTCCGGCGGCTTCACCCAGGCCGCGGCGAACCCGACCGCCTTCGCGAACTCCTGCTACAACCTGGTCGAGGACCCGCGCTGGGCCGACGTGTTCGACGGCATCGACATCGACTGGGAGTACCCGAACGCCTGTGGCCTGACCTGTGACGCCAGCGGCCCGAACGCGTTCAAGAACGTGATCCAGGCGCTGCGTACCCGGTTCGGTTCCTCCGCCCTGGTCACCGCGGCGATCACCGCGGACGGCACCAACGGCGGCAAGATCGACGCCACCGACTACGCCGGGGCGATCAACAACCTCAACTGGCTGATGCCGATGACCTACGACTACTTCGGTGCGTTCGCCGCGCAGGGCCCCACCGCCCCGCACTCGCCGCTGACGTCGTACACCGGTATCCCGACCGCCGGTTTCTACTCCGACGCCGCGATCCAGAAGCTGAAGAGCAAGGGCATTCCGGCCAGCAAGCTGCTGCTGGGTATCGGCTTCTACGGTCGCGGTTGGACCGGGGTGACCCAGGCGGCACCGGGTGGCAGCGCCACCGGGGCGGCACCGGGCACCTATGAGGCCGGCAACGAGGACTACAAGGTCCTCAAGAACACCTGCCCGGTCACCGGTACGGTCGCCGGCACCGCGTACGCCAAGTGCGGCAGCAACTGGTGGAGCTACGACACCCCGAGCACCATCAACGGCAAGATGTCGTACGCCAACAACCAGGGTCTGGGCGGCTCCTTCTTCTGGGAGCTCTCCGGTGACACCAGCAACGGTGAGCTGATCACGGCGGTCAAGAACGGCCTCGGCTGACCCCGACGGCTGACGCAACACCCACGTAACAGGTACCACCAGCAGTAGGACGGTCCCCGCCCGACCCGCGCCCACGGGTCGGCCGGGGACCGTGCTGGTGTCCGGCCCCGGTCGGTGGTGTCCAGCCCTGTCGGGCTGTCCAACTCCGTGGTGCTGTGGCGGTCCACTACCCCTATAGGGGCAGAAACTCGCCACAGCACCACCGATCTTGACTGGTGACCGGTCCCCGGCCGGCCCGCGCCCACGGGTCGGCAGGGGACCGGCGCTGGGCCAGCAGAACAAAGAAAGCCCCCAGCGTCAACGCCGGGGGCTTCTTCCTGTCGGTCTGTCCGTCAGTGGCCCGAGGTCTTGGCGAAGCCGACGAACGCGCTCCACGCCGCCGGCCCGAAGGCCAAGGTGCCACCGTCACGGTCCTTGGTATCCCGAACGAGTACGCGACCGGGAATGTTGTCGGCGACCTCTACGCACTCGCCGCCTGCGCCGTTGCTGCGGCTGGACTTGCGCCAGACCGCTCCGGTTAGGTCAGTCATCGCTGCTCTCCTTCGCGATCATGGCTATGAGGTCGGCCGACAGGGAGGGGGCGAGTGACAAGCCCTCCAGTGCTTCCCACACCCGATCGTACGTAGCGACCTCGGCCGGCTTGTCGAGGTAGAGGGGAGCCTGTCAGTTCCCCGAGCTGGTCACGGGCGGGGTGGCACCCTTCCATCTTGAGGTGGGCACGGAGAAGACCTGTTTCGGCTCCGGCGCCCGGACCATCCCTCTCGCCGCACCCGGCCCGCCGTGCGGTTGACGGGCGATGATCAGCGCTCGTGTACAAGGCGTGGCCACACCTCCGATGGAAGTGTGGCCATGCGTGATCTTGGTGGTGGCGGTCACCGCTGCTCTGCCGTGCGGCGGTGGGATCAGACCTCTTCGTACTTCAGGTAGAACGCCCAGCCCTGTTCGGAGCCGCCGTTGCTCGGCCACTGGATGACGTGGGTGCCCTGGGCGGTGCTGCCGCCGTTGTCGAGCGATGCCACCTTGCCGCTCTTGCCGTTCACCAGGTAGCCGCCGGACGGGTACCAGTCCTGCTCGGGGCCGTCGTTGCAGGTCCACTGGATGGCGTGGGTGCCGTTCGCGGTGCTGCCCCCGTTGTCGAGGGAGAGGCACTTGCCGCTCTTGCCGTTGATCAGACGGTTGCCGGAGCGGCGCCACACCTGTTCCCACCCGTCGTTGCAGCCCCACTGGATCACGTGGGCGCCGTTGGCCGTACTGCCGCCGCCGGCGATCGACATGCACAGGCCGCTCTTGTAGTTGACCAGGTTGTAGTAGGAAGCGGCCTGTGCCGGCGCGGCGGCAACCAGCGAGGTGGCGACGGCTGCTCCGGCCATCGCCAGGGCGGTCAGGCCCCGGCTCAGGAGTCGAGACAATTTTCCCCCATTGTGAGCTGTCCGATGTGGAATGTGAGGCGTTCCCGCCTTCGACCATATGTGCGGGCGGTGGCCGGGTGGAACGAGTGCAAGATCTAGTTCCGTCGACGTTCACGCGCCGTCCATCGAGCCCCGACAACGCGTACCCGTACTCCGGGTTTTCGTGGCGTCACCGGCGAGGTGCTCCTTCTTCCTAATATCCGGTATGAGATGAATAGCGCTGTTATACCCTCGATGGGCTGCATGGGGGGTATACATGAAAAGGCGACTTTTGCTCGTTTTGGTGTCCCGGGACGGCACCGAAAGCACGAAGCCGCTGTGAACGGCAGGTTGGCGGCACGGCGGAGGATCGGTGCCGGGGTTGTCGCCGTGCTGCTCGCGACACTGGCGGTCGTCCTGCCGCCGACCGTGGTCTCGGCGGCCGGATCGACGCTGTTCGACCAGCCCTTCCACAACAACTCGCCGGACGGTCTCGGGCCTGTCATCCTGCCGGCCGTAGCCACCAGCACCGTGACGCCGAACACCGCATGCCTGACCGCGTCGGGTAACCCCAGTACGGGCGTGCTGCACAGCTGCACGGGCACGACGGACCCGGCGGGCAGCGGCAAACTGCGTCTCACCGACAACACCACCAACAAAACCGGTGGTGTCTTCGGGGCGGCGAGCGTCCCCACCTCGATGGGTCTGGACGTCACGTTCAACCTTTACCAGTGGGGTGGTGGCAACGCGGACGGGATCGCGTTCGTCCTCGCCGCGGTCGACCCCGCCGGAGGGACCGCGCCGGCAAGCCTCGGGCAGACCGGTGGCGGTCTGGGCTACACCAGCACCACGAACCTGGCCGGCCTGGCCAACGGCTACCTGGGCATCGGCTTCGACGTTTTCGGGAACTACAGCACGACCACGTACCAGGGGAGCGGCTGCACCAACCCGCCGTTCATCAGCTCTGCCAAGATCGCGGGCCAGGTGGTGGTTCGCGGGCCGGGGCGCGGAACGGTCGGCTACTGCGGGCTGAACAGCACCGCCACGAACAGTTCCTCCCCGGTGATTCCGCTGCGCGCGCCCACCCGGGCCGCCTCGGTCGTCCCGGTCGAGGTGGTGGTCAACCCGACGGCGAGTTCGTTCACCACCGCCTCCGGCCTGGTGGTCGCTCCCGGCACGTACCAGGTGGTGTTCACGCCGGTCGGTGGCAGCCCGCGGACCCTGACGGGCCCGCTCCCCGCGGTCGCCGCAGGTCTGTACCCCTCCGCGACCTGGACGAACAGCAACGGGGTGCCACGCCAGCTCGCCTTCGGCTGGGTGGGCTCCACCGGCTCGGTGGTGGACTACCACGAGGTCGACAACGCACGGGTGGTCACCTTCAACCCGGTGCCGGACCTGCGCGTGGCGCAGACGAGCTACACCGGCCCGACGCCGCAACCAGGTGATCCGGTGAACTACACAGTGGTCGCCGGCGTCGACCCCGGCGTCGACGAGACCGTCCCGGTGTCGGTGACCGAGACCCTGCCGACCGGCGTGGTGCCGGTGGGCGCGTTCGGCACGGGCTGGTCCTGCGGTTCCCCGGTCGGACAGCGAATCACGTGCACCAACAACAACGCCCCGTTCGCCAACGGCTCCAGTCTGCCGCCGATCAACATCGTCGGCATCGTGACCGGATCGGGGGTCACCCCCACCCTGATCCAGACCGGTTCGACCGCCGCCGCGTCGTCCATCGACGCCAACCCCGGCCTCGCGACGACGACCACCGTGGGAACCGTCCCGGCCACGCCGAGCGGGATCACCGTCACCCCGGCCACCAGCACGATCGCCGGTGGCATCCCCGTCACGGTCGGCGGCACCAACATCGCCGGAGCCACCGCCATCGAGATCGGCACCACGGCCGAGCAGCAGGCCGGCACGCCGGTCACGCTGCTGCCGTGCCAGTCCGGCCCGGCGGCCGGATGCTTCACCGTGAACGGCGACGGAACGCTCGCCATCTCGTCCATGCCCGCCCGGACCACCGCCGCCACGGTGAACGTCACCGTCGTCACCAGGGGCGTCGCCGCCGCCGCGAGCTACGTCTACACCGACCGACCGGGCACCCCGGCCGCTCCGACCGCGACCGCCGGCCTGGGCAGCGCCACCGTCAACTGGGTGGCACCGGCGAGCAACGGCAGCCCGATCACCAGCTACATCGTCACCCCGATCCGCAACGGGGTGGCGCAGACCCCGATCACGTACGACGCCTCCACCACCAGTCGGGTGCTCACCGGCCTGACCGTCGGCGCGACGTACACCTTCACGGTCACGGCGGTGAACGCGATCGGCACCGGCCTGCCCAGCCCGGCGTCGGTCGGGGTGGTGCCGTTCAGCCTGCCCGGAGCGCCGACCATCACGGCCGCGAGCGCCGGGGACCAGTCCGCGACGTTGACCTGGACCGCACCCAGCACCGGGGGCAGCCCGATCACGTCGTACGTGGTGACGCCGTACATCGGCAACGTCGCGCAGGCTACCCAGACATTCGCCGGTACGGCGACCACCCAGACGGTGACCGGGTTGACGCCGGGTACGGCGTACACCTTCACGGTCACCGCGACGAACGCCGGAGGAGCGGGGCCGCCCTCGGCCCGGTCCGCGGCGGTGACGCCGAACGCCTCGCCGAGCCTGTCGAACCCGCCGCCACCGGCCGGCGAGGTCGGTGTGGCGTACAGCGTGCCGCTCACCGTCACCGCCGGTACGGCACCGTACGTCTGGTCGGTCAGCGCGGGGACACTGCCGCCCGGAGTGACCCTGAACGCCTCCACCGGCCTGCTCTCCGGCACCCCCACCACCGCCGGCAGCTTCCCCTTCACCGTCCAGGTGACCGACGCCAGCAACCAGTCCGCCACCCAGGCGTTCACCGTGGTCATCGCACCGCAGCCGACATTGACCTTCCCCGCGCCGCCGCAGGGCCAGGTCGGCATCGCCTACAGCGTGCCACTCACGGTGAGCGGTGGTACGGGCCCGTTCACCTGGTCGGTGGCGGCGGGTAGCCTGCCGCCCGGCCTCACCCTCAACACCGCCACCGGTGTGCTCTCCGGTACGCCGACCGTGGGCGGCAACTACTCGTTCACCGTCCGGGTGGTGGACGCGTTCGCGCAGGTCGCCAACCGTACGGTCGCACTCGGCATCACCGCCTCGCCCACCCTGACGTTCCCCTCGCCACCGCCGGGCCAGGTCGGGGTGCCGTACAGCGACCAGTTGACCGTCAACGGTGGCACGACCCCGTTCACCTGGTCGGTCTCGGCGGGCAGCCTGCCGCCCGGCCTTACCCTCAATGCCAGCACCGGTCTGCTCTCCGGCACCCCGACCACGGTCGGCAGCTACCCGTACACCGTGCGGGTGGTCGACGCCGCCGGTCAGCAGGCGACCGAGGCGGTCACCCACGTGATCGCGGCGGGACCGCTGATCGTGTCGAAATCCGCCAATGTCAACGCCGTCGCCTCCGGCGGAACCGTCAACTACTCCATCACCGTGACCAACACCGCCTCGATCGCCTTCACCGGCGTCAGCGTGACGGACCCGCTCGGTGGGGTGCTGGACGACGCCACCTACAACGCGGACGCGACCGCCACCTCGGGCACGGTGTCGTTCGTCAACCCGACCCTCACCTGGACCGGTGACCTGGCCGCGGGTGCGGCCGTGACCATCACCTACTCGGTCACCGTGGCCAACCCGTCCGCCGGTGACCTGAGGCTGACCAACACGGTGACCTCGGGGATGCTCGGGACCAACTGCGCCGCCGGCAGTGTCGACGCCCGGTGCACCGTCAGCGTCCCGGTGGCCGTGCTCACCATCGTGAAGACCGCGGACATGGCGACCGCCACGCCCGGAGACGTCGTCCACTACACCGTCACCGTGACCAACGCCGGCCAGGCCACCTATGCCACGGCCGGGTTCACCGACGCGCTGGCCGCGGTGCTGGACGACGCGACGTACAACGCCGACGCGACGACGACTCTCGGCACGGTCGGTTTCACCTCGTCGAACCTGACCTGGACCGGCGTACTCCCGGTCGGCGCGAGCGCCACCATCACCTACTCGGTGACGGTCCGGCAGCCGGACACCGGTGACAAGGTCATGACGAACCCGGTGACCTCCGCGGCCCTGGGCAGCAACTGCCCGCCCGGGGGCAGCGACGCCCGCTGCACGGTGACGGTCACCGTGCTGGTGCCGGGCCTGGTGCTGACCAACACACCGAGTACGACGACCACCACGCCCGGATCGACCGTCGGCTACACCGTGGTCATCAGCAACACCGGGCAGACGGCGTACGCCGGGATCAGCGTCACCGACTCCCTGGCGGGGCTGCTCGGCCGGGCGACGTACAACGGTGACGCGACCGCCACCAGCGGCACGCTCGCGTACGTCAGCCCGAACCTGACCTGGACCGGCAACCTCGCGGTCGGCGCCTCGGTGACCATCACGTTCACCGCGACCGTCACCACCGCCACCACCGGCCAGTCGGTGCTGACCACCGTGCTCTCGTCGACAGCCGTCGGCAACAACTGTGCGGCCGGCAGCACCGACACCCGGTGCACCTCGTCGGTGACCATCCTCATTCCCGGCCTGACGTTGCTCAAGACCGCGAGTACGCCGACCCCGACGCCCGGAACGGTGGTGGCGTACCGGATCGAGGTGACCAACACCGGCCAGAGCGCGTACGTGGGGGCGACCTTCACCGACTCACTGGCGGGTGTGCTCGACGACGCCACGTACGACGCCAACGCCGCCGCCACCGCCGGAGCGGTGAGCTACAGCGCCCCCGTCCTGTCCTGGACCGGCGACCTCGCGGTGGGCGCGACCGCCGTGATCACGTACTCGGTCACGGTCGCGGTTCCCGATTCGGGCGACCGGACGTTGACCAACCGGGTGGTCTCGCCGACTGCGGGGGCCAACTGCGCCGGGGACAGCACCGACCCGCGCTGCGTGGCGGTGGTCGCCGTGCTGCTGCCCGGGCTGACCCTGACCAACACGCCCAGCGCGGCGACCGCCACCCCCGGCGACACGGTCGGTTACACCATCACGATCGCGAACACCGGCCAGTCCGCCTACTCCACGATCAGCGTGGCCGATGACCTGACCGCCGTGCTCGACGACGCCGTCTACAACGCGGACGCCACCGCCACCACCGGTACGGTCACCCTCACCGGCTCCGTGCTGACCTGGACCGGTTCGCTCGCCGTCGGGGTGACCGCCACCGTGCAGTTCTCGGTCACGGTGCGCGCCCCCGACTCCGGTAACCGGGCGATGGTCTCGACGCTCACCTCGACCGCAGCCGGCAACAACTGCCCGTCGGGCGGCAGCGATCCAACGTGTACGGCCAGTGTCACGGTGCTCATCCCGGGCCTCGACGTGGTCAAGACCGCGGACGTGGCCACGGTGACGCCGGGTGGCGTGGTGTCGTACACGATCACCGTGACCAACACCGGCGAGACCGCGTACGTGGGTGCCAGCGTGACGGACTCGCTGGCGAACCCGCTCAACGACGCCACGTACAACGGTGACGCGACCGCGTCCACCGGCACCGTGTCCTATGCGGCCCCCACGCTGAGCTGGGTCGGTGACCTGGCCGTCGGCGCCTCGGCGTCGATCACGTACTCGATGACGATCCTGGACCCCGACCCGGGCGACAAGGTGCTGTCCAACACGGCGGTCTCCAGCACCCCCGGCAGCAACTGTCCGGCCGCCGGCACCGACCCCCGTTGCACCGCCACCGTGCTGGTGGAGGTGCCGGCGCTGACGATCACCACGACCGCCGACGTGGCCAGCACCGCGCCCGGCGCGGTGGTCGGCTATACCGTCACGATCACCAACTCGGGCCAGACGGCGTACCCGACGCTGACCGTCACCAACGCGTTGGCCGGGGTGCTCGACGACGCGGTCTACAACAACGACGCCTCGGCCTCCGCCGGTACGGTGAGCTTCGCCAGCCCCAACCTGACCTGGACCGGAAGCCTGACCCCCGGCGCTTCGGCGACCGTCACCTACTCCGTGACCGTCGCGAACCCGGACACCGGGGACCTTGTCCTGAACAGCCGGGTCGCCTCGGCGGCCGTCGGCAGCAGCTGCCCGGTCGGCAACACGATCCCGGCGTGCGCGGTGAGCGTGCCGGTCGCCCGACTGCTGATCACCACCACGGCCGGCGGGCCGACGACCACGCCGGGAAGTGTGATCCGGGTCGACGCGACCTTCACCAACACCGGCCAGGTGCCCTACACCGGGATCAGCATCAACGCCGATTTCTCGGACTACCTCGACGACGTCATCCGCACGGGTGACCAGACCGCGTCCTCCGGCACCTTGATCGCCGGACCGACCGGCGCGATCTGGACCGGCGACATCCCGGTGGGGGCGACCGTCAGGCTCACCGGCACGACGACCGTGCGCGACCCGGACCCGGGCAACCACGTCCTCAGGGGTAGCTGGTCGTCGGCCGCGCCGGGCAACAACTGCCCGCCGGGAGGCAACGACCCGCGCTGTGGGTTCACCGTCGCCGTACTCATCCCGGCGCTCGCCATTACCAAGGCCGCGGACAGGGCGACGGCCGTGCCGGGCGATGTCGTCGGCTACACCGTGACGGTGACGAACACCGGTACGGCGCCGTACACGGGCATCAGCGTGACCGATCCGCTGACCGGGGTGCTGGACGACGCGACGTACAACGCCGACGCGAGCGCCTCGGCGGGTGTGGTGTCGTACGCGGCGCCGACGCTGACCTGGACCGGCGACGTGCCGGTCGGTGGGGTCGTGACGATCAGCTACTCGGTCACCGTGCTGTCCCCCGATCCCGGCAACAAGATCATGGTGAACACCGTCAACTCGACCGCGCCGGGCAGCTCCTGCTCCGCCGCCGGCCAGACGGCCGGATGCACCGCGACCGTGCAGGTGCTGACACCCGCGTTGACCACGGTGAAAGCCGTCGACAGCACCACGACCAGCCCGGGCAGCGTGCTGACCTACACGGTGACGATCACCAACTCCGGGCAGATCGACTACACCGCCGTCAGCGTGGCCGACGACCTCTCCGGTGTCGTCGACGATGCCACGTACAACGCCGACGCGAGCGCTACCGGGGGCTCGGTGTCGTACGCCGCACCGGTGCTCACCTGGACCGGTAACCTGGCCGTCGGGGTCACCGTCACCGTCACCTACACGGTCACCGTCGACAATCCCGATCTCGGCGACCAGAGCCTGGTCAACTCGGTCAGCTCGGCCGCGGCCGGGGCGAACTGCCCGGCGGTCGCGACCGACCCACGGTGCACGGTCACCGTCGCGGTCGTCCCGTCGACCGACCTCACCTTCACCAAGACCGCGGACGTGGTCTCCAGCGCCGCCGGATCGGTGGTGACGTACACGATCGTCGTCGCGAACTCCGCGCCGGCCCCGTACGTGGGCGCCGGCCTCACCGACTCGCTGGCCGACGTGCTCAACAACGCCGTCTACAACAACGACGCCGCGGCGACCGGAGGCGGGACCGTCGGCTACGTCGCACCCGTGCTGTCCTGGAACGGGAACGTGCCGGCCAACGGTTCCGTTGTCGTCACCTACACCGTCACGGTGAACGCCCCCGGTGGTGACAACAGCATGAGCAACACCGTGGTCTCGTCCGCACCGACCAGCAACTGCGCGACGGGAAGCGTCGACGCGCGGTGCACGGCGGTGGTGACCGTCTCGCAGTTGACCATCGTGAACACCGCCGACGTGGCCACCACCACTCCGGGTGGCTCGGTCACCTTCACCGGGGTCATCAGCAACACCGGTGGCACCCCGTTCTTCGGCGTGACCGTCTCGTTCGACCGTGCGGACCTGCTCGACGACGCCATCCTCACCGGTGACGTGGTCTCCTCGGGCACCATCGTGGTCACGCCGACCACGCTGGAATGGACCGGCGACATTCCGGTGGGCGACGAGGTCACGATCGAGAGAAACTTCCTGGTACGCAATCCGGACCCGGGTAACAAGGTCATGTTGAGCCAGGTCAGCTCGACGGTTCCGGGCAACAACTGCCCGTCGGGCGGGACCGACCCACGGTGCACGGCCAGTGTGGCCGTACTGGTCCCGGGCCTGAGCATCGCCAAGACGGCCAACGTGACCGTCACCACCCCCGGCGGCACGGTCGGCTACACCATCAGGATCACCAACACCGGCACCGCTCCCTACTTCGGTGCGGTGGTCACCGACAACATGACCGGTGCGCTCGACGACGCCACCTACGGCGGCGCGACCACCGACGCGGGAAGTCTGTCGTACGTCGCGCCGACGCTCACCTGGACCGGGGACCTGGCGGTGGGCGCGGTCGCCGTCATCACGTACTCGATGACGGTGAACAACCCGGACCTGGGCGACAAGGGCATGGTGAACGTGGTGTCGTCCACCGAGGTCGGTAGCGACTGCCCCCCGGCCAGCGCCAACCCGGCCTGCTTGGTCGGCATCGCCGTACTCACGCCCGCCTTGACCATCACCACCGCCGCCGACACGGCCAGCACGACGCCGGGTGCCGTGGTCGGTTACACCACCACCATCGCCAACACCGGCCAGACCACGCAGTCCGGCGTCACGGTGACAAACGCGCTCGCCGGGGTGCTGGACGACGCGTCGTACAACGGTGACGTCGTCGCGTCCGCCGGCACCGCCGTCTTCACCAGCCCGAACCTGGTCTGGTCGGGAACCCTCGCCCCGGGCGCGACCGCGACCGTCACCTACTCCGTCACGGTCGCCGTCCCGGATGCCGGCAACCGCATCCTGACCGGCACCGTCACCTCCGCGGCGGTCGGCAGCACCTGCCCGGCGGGCAACACCAACCCCGCCTGTACGAGCACGGTGACGGTGTCCGTGCTGACCATCGTGAACAGCCCGGGGGCACCCACCGCCGTTCCGGGTGGGACGGTCGTGTTCACCACCACGGTGACCAACACCGGGCAGACGCCGTACACCGGGATCAGCCTCACCACCGACTTCGCCGGCTCGGTCGACGATGCCGTCTACAACGGTGACGCCGCCGCCTCGACCGGCACCATCACCCTGCTGCCACCCAGCTCGATCCAGTGGACCGGCGACCTCGCGCCCGGCGCGAGCGCCACCATCACCCGCTCGTTCACCGTGCGCGACCCCGATCCGGGCAACCGGAACATGACCTCGGTGGTCACCTCGGCCGCGCCCGGCAACAACTGCCCGGCCGCGGGCGCCGCCCCGGCCTGCACCGCCACCGTCACGATCCTGGTCCCGGCCCTGACCGTGGTGAAGACCGCGAGCAGTGCCACCACCACCCCCGGCGGGATCGTCGGTTACACGATCACGGTCACCAACACCGGTGAGACGGCGTACCCCGCCGCGACGATCGCCGACAACCTGGCCGGGCTGCTCGACGACGCCAGCTACAACGCCGACGTCACCGCCAGCACCGGCGACGTCTCCTACACCGCCCCGACCATCACCTGGACGGGTGCGCTCGCGATCGCCGGGACGGCGACCATCACGTACACCGTCACCGCCGACGATCCGCAAACCGGCGGCCGGATCCTCACCAACACCGTCAGCTCCACCAGCTCGGGCAGCAACTGCCCGCCCGGCGGAACCGATCCGGCCTGCGCCGCGACCGTCCAGGTACTGCTGCCGGCGCTGAGCATCGCCAAGCATGCCAGCGCCGGGACCGCCACACCGGGCGCCACGGTCGGCTACACCATCACCGTCACCAACAGCGGTCAGACCCCGTACACCGGGGCCACCCTGGCCGACAGCCTCGTGGGCGTGCTCGACGACGCGACCTACCAGGACGACGCCGCCGCCACGGGCGGAGCGGTCTCGTACGCCGAACCGGTGTTGACCTGGACCGGTGACCTGGAGGTGGGAGCCTCCGTGGTGGTCAGTTACTCGGTCGTGGTGAGCAACCCCGCCACCGGCGACCGGAGCATGGGCAACGCGGTCACCTCCACCACCGTCGGCAGCAACTGCCCGTCCGACGGCACGGACCCGGCCTGCGCCGTGACCGTCGCGGTCCTGATCCCGGCGCTCGCCATTACCAACGTCGCCGACGTCGCCACGACGACCCCCGGTGGAGTCATCCGGTTCACCGCCACCTTCACCAACGTGGGTCCGACCGCCTACACCGGCATCAGGATCGTGACCAACGCCTCGAACGTCTTCGACGACGCGCGACCCAACGGCGACCAGGTCGCCAGTTCCGGCACCCTCACCGTGGTCGGCGCCGCCGTGACCTGGACCGGCGACATCCCGATCGACGGCGTCGTGGTCGTCACCGGCACCGTGACCGTCAACAGCCCGGACACCGGCAACCGGACCATCGCCAGCACCATCACCACCGACGCGCCGGGCAGCAACTGCCCGACCGCCGGGCCGGGGCCCGCCTGCACCGTCACCGTGGCCGTGCTCCTGCCCGGCCTGACGATCGAGAAGACCGCCGACAATCCCACCACCACACCGGGCGGGACCGTCACGTACACGATCTCCGCCACGAACACCGGTGAGACCGCGTACGTCGGCACCACGATCACCGACTCGCTCGCCGGCCTGGTCACCGACGCCACGTACAACGGCGACGCCGACGCCTCCAGCGGCGCGCTGTCCTACACCGCGCCCGTACTGACCTGGACCGGTGACCTACCGGTCGGCACTGCCGTCACCATCACGTACACCGTCACGGCCAGCGGCTCCCAGACCAGCGGGCGGATCCTCACCAACACCGTCACCTCCGCCGCGCAGGCCAACAACTGCCCGACCGGCAGCGCCGACCCGGCCTGCACCGCCAACGTCCCCATCCTCATTCCCGCCCTGGCGATCACCAAGACGGCGGACACCGCGGCCGTCGACGCCGGTGAGTCCGTCACCTACACGATCAGGGTGACCAACACCGGGCAGACGCCGTACGTCGGCGCGGCGTTCGCCGACCCGCTCACCGACGTACTCGAAAAGGCCGACTACAACTTCGACGCGGCGGCAACCCTCGGTGACGTCACGTACGCCGCACCCGTGCTGAGCTGGACCGGTGACCTGCCGGTCGGCGGCAGTGCCCTGATCACCTACTCGGTGACGGTCCTTCTTCCGGACGAGGAGGACGAGACGATGGTCAACACCGTCACCTCCGACACCACGGGTGCCAACTGCCCGGGCTCGCCGGCCTGTACCTCGACGGTGATCATCCGGATTCCGGCCCTGACGATCGCCAAGACCGCCGACAGCAGCACCGTGGTCGCGGGCGGGACGGTCCAGTACACGGTGCTGGTCACCAACAGCGGGCAGTCGCCATACAGCGGCGCCACGCTCACCGATTCGCTCGCCGCAGTGCTGGACGACGCCGTCTACCAGGGCGACGCCACCGCCACCACCGGCGCGCTCACGTACACCGCTCCGGCTCTGACCTGGACGGGTGACCTGCCGATCGGTGCGACCGCGGCGATCACGTACACCGTGATGGTCAACCAGCCGACGACCGGCGACGGTCAGCTCGTCAACACGGTCACCTCCACCACCCTCGGCAACAACTGCCCGGACGGCGGGACCGACCCCCTGTGTGGCACCGACACCACCGTGGTCGAGCAGAGCATCACCCTCACCGACCTGCCCGCCGTGGTGACCATCGCCGGCCTCTCCGGCGAAGTCGCCAGGAAGGACGAGGCGGTCAGCATGACGGTCACCACCAACAGTCCCACCGGCTACCTGGTGACGGTCCAGGCCCTGGCGCCCGAGCTGACGCCGGCACTGCCCGCCAACCCGGACACCATCCCGATCGAAAACCTCCGGGTACGCGACAGCGGCACAGGGGCCTTCCAACCGGTGTCCGACCAGAGGGCGCTCGTCATCTACAGCCAGACCACGCCGTCGGCCCCCGGCGGGGACGCGATCAGCAACGACTACGAGATTCTCATCCCGGAGGTCGTGGCCGACGAGTACTCCGTGACGTTGGAGTACGTAGCGATCACCCAGTAAGAAGCAGCTAGGAGCATCATGTCCAACCTCCCCGCCCTTGCCGTCGCCGCCGTCGTGTCGATGATCACGATGTCGGCGGCCGTGCCGGTCGCGCCTCGGACGGGCGTGGCGCCGACGCCGACGGTCGACGCGGTGCAGCCGTTGCTGAGCATCGCCATCGACAACGGACGGACCAGTGCCGCTGCCGGCGACGAGCTGACGTACAAGATCACGATCCGCAATCTCGGTACGACGGAGGCGAAGGGGATCGAGATCTCGCAGAGCCTTCCCACCGGTCTCACGTTCACCTCCGCCGACAACGGCGGCACCGCCCATGCCGGTCGGGTCGTCTGGCCGACCGACCTGAAGACCGGCCAGGAGGCGACGTTCACCACCGTCGCCCGGGTCGGGCAGACGCCCGACGAACTGCTCCGCCTCGCCACGGTCGCGTGCGCCGCCACCGACGGAGCCGAGAAGCCGCTCGTCTGTGCGACCCACTCGGACCTGCTCCCCGCTGGCGCCGCGGCCATCCGTACCACCGAGGGGAAGGCCATCGCCCCCTGGATCCGGTACGGCGCGGCAGCCGCGGCGCTGGCCGTCCTCGCGCTGGTCGCGACCGTTGTCGTCCGTCGTCGTCGCCGACGGCTCCTGAGGTCACGACCCGACGCCGGGGCGGGTAGACACCTGGCCCGCGCGAGCGTCGCGGACTGATTCGCCGTGTCACGCCACCGAGTGCGTGATGGTGCCGGTGTAGGTCCCGGCCAGGGCCTCGATCGGGATGTGGATGATCAGGGTCGGGCTCCACACCACCGAATTGTCGCGGTCGCCGCTGGACTTCCCGAATGCCTCGCGAGCCTCGTCGAGCGGCACCGCGTCGGCCGACGTGAGCTGGCCAGGTACGAAATTGCCCGTACCGGTGGTCTCGGTCGCCGGCCCCGACCAGTATTCGACGGTTTCCGCCGGGATCGTCTCCGACGGGTCCGCGTCGCCCGTGGTGAAATCGCTGGCGGTCACCGTCGCCACCCAGACCGCCGAGAGTTGGGACCGCTCGTCGGTGACGGTCACCGCTCCGAGTAACGCGACGAGGTCCGTGCCCGGTACCGCGAGGCCGAGGTTCACCGAGGTCGGTACGGCGATGGACAGCTCACCTGCCAGGACGGTGACGGTGGCGTCGACGTCCCGGGCGGCTTGCGCCCTCACCGGGAATACGAGGGCCACGAGGCAGACGATGGTTGCCGAGAGTGGAGTCCGCCTCACATTTCCACCCGCCTTCCTCGTTCGCAGGAATGTCGCGAATAGACGCTATCTTATCGCCCCGCTGGACTGTGGACAGTGCTTTCGGTCGGGTCGGAAGCAACGGCTCGGGTGGAAAGAGTTTGATTGATCGGGCGTTTTCCCTACGAAGATGCGGTTAGATGAATGGCGGTGACCACGCGACCAAGGATTCGAACGAGAAAATATGTGGATCAATCTCATTCGAGCGACGCTCCCGGTCGTGCTCGTGATGACGTCGACCGCGCCCGCGGTTGCCCGGCAGCCCGAGCAGCCGGACTTCTCGCTCAAGGTGACTCCGAGTCGGGTGCTCGTGCCGGCCGACCAGACGGCACGACCCAGGCAGTTCACCGTGACCAACCAGGGCCGCCTTCCGGTTGATGTCGTGACCAGGATGGAGAGCTTCACCGCGGGGCAGGACGGAAACCTGCTCTTCCAGCGGGACGCGCCCCATTCGGCAGTCGGATGGGTCAGTGTCCAGCCGGAACGCTTCAGTCTGGACAGTGGGACCACGGGACAGGTGAGCCTGCACATCGCCGTACCGACCACCGCCGAGCCCGGTGAGCACCAGGTCGCGGTGATCTTCTCGGTGTCCGCCCCGGACGGTCACGCCGGCCTCGGTGTGAGCCGCAGCGTGGGTGTGCCGGTGTACGTCACGGTTCCGGGCGAGGCCGTCGACTCGGTCGAGGTATCCGGGCTGCGCGCCCCGGGATTCACCACGGGCGGTCCCCTCGATCTCACCGCCACGGTACGTAACGTCGGCACCGTGCACCGCGACTTCGTCGCCGACGAGCGGGTCCGGGCGCAGGTCGCGGGGGACACCGTGGCGTTTTCCGATTTCACCCTGCTGCGCGGGGCCGACCGACAGATCACCGCCCGATGGGCAGACCCGCCCCTGTTCTGTGTCTGCCGGGCCACGGTCGCCCTGCCGAATCCGGACGGCGAGTCCCGGGCGACCACGGCCACCATCGTCATCCTGCCGTTGCGGCTGATCGGACTGGTGCTGCTGGCGGGCCTGACCCTGCTGCTGGGCGGGCTACTGCTCCGGCGTCGGCTGGTCCGGCGTCGGCTCGGCCGCCTGGGGCGGTCCGGTCCCGGGCTCCCGGCGCCGGTGGGGAATATCGATGGTGACGGGCGGCGTTCCGGCCTAACGTGATCGCCATGTTCGCCACCGCAGCCGTCGTGCGGCCCGCAGGTCTACACCTGCCGGCTGCCGCCGACGCCTGCCCGCGGCTGGCTGATACGCGAAGCTGACCCTCCTCCCGCACCAGCGGAACCCACGGAGGAGGGTGGCCCGGTCTCCCCGGCGTCGCCCCCGAGCGACGCCGCGACGCGCGGTTCTGGCGCGGTTTTCCTTTTCGCGGATTGGCATCCGCCCGCGCACTTTCGTCCGCCATTCCAGCTCCACCCCTTTGCGGAGAAAGCCATCATGGCCAAGACCCAGTTCGTCCGTACCAAGCCGCATCTCAACATCGGCACGATGGGGCACGTCGACCACGGCAAGACGACGTTGACCGCCGCCATCACGAAGGTGCTCGCCGACCGGGACCCGGCGGTCAACCGGTTCGTCTCGTTCGACGGCATCGACCGGGCACCGGAGGAGGTCGCCCGGGGCATCACCATCACCATCGCCCACGTCGAGTACGAGACCGCCACCCGGCACTACGCCCACGTCGACATGCCCGGCCACGCCGACTACGTGAAGAACATGATCACGGGCGCGGCGCAGGTGGACGCGGCGATCCTGGTGGTCTCGGCGCTGGACGGTGCGATGCCGCAGACCCGCGAGCACGTACTGCTGGCCCGGCGGGTCGGGGTGCCGTACCTGGTGGTGGCCATGAACAAGGCCGACGCGGTGACCGACCCCGAACTGCTCGACCTGGTCGAGCTGGAGGTGCGGGAACTGCTGACCGAGTACGGCTTCCCCGGCGACGAGGTGCCCGTGGTACGGGTCTCGGCGCTGCGTGCCCTGGCCGGTGACCCGCGTTGGGTCGCGACGATCGGGGAGCTGCTCGACGAGGTCGACCGTTACGTCCCCGTGCCGCCACGGGAGTTGGGAGAGCCGTTCCTGATGCCGATCGAGAACGTACTCACCATCTCCGGCCGGGGCACCGTGGTCACCGGCGCGGTCGAGCGCGGCACGTTGCGCGCCGGGGACCAGGTGGAGGTGGTCGGGCTCGGGCCGACCCTGGCCACCGTGGCGACCGGGCTGGAGACCTTCGGCCGTACGTTGGTCACCGCCGAGGCCGGGGACAACGCGGCCGTACTGCTGCGCGGGGTCAAGCGGGACCAGGTGCAGCGCGGTCAGGTGCTGGCCGCGCCGGGCAGCGTCACGCCGCACCGTGCCTTCACGGCGCAGCTGCACGCGCTGACCACCGCCGAGGGTGGCCGGCACACGCCGTTCCACGCCAACTACCGGCCGCAGTTCTACTTCCGTACCACCGACGTGGTCGGTGCGGTGGACCTGGGCGACCTGGCGCAGGTCGCGCCGGGCGACACGGTGGAGCTGACGGTACGGCTCGGCCAGCCGATCGCGATGGACGTCGGGCTCGGGTTCGCGGTCCGGGAGGGCGGCCGTACGGTCGCCGCCGGCACGGTGACCGCCCTGCTCGACTGAGGCGGGCGGTAGTCACGGCGGACGGGTCCGGTGCTGTCGAACGTACGACGGCACCGGACCCCGACGCCGCGCTCATCGGCGGACGGTGACCTCGTGGTCGGCCGGGGTGCCGGGCAGCCGACGGTCGCGCACCAGGCTGCCGAGGGTGCGGCTGACAGGCCTCCGCCCCGAGCACAAGCGTGGTGGCCCCGATCGGCTCCGCGCTGGACGCGGAACTCGCCCACCAGGCGGGATTCATCCCACAGGCCGTCACCGGCTACCACATCTACACACCCGTCACCGCTCCATGATTTTCCGCGCCTGGTCGTCGGATGACCGATGTGTCAGACTCGCCGCTTGGCACGGTCGCTTGGCACGGTCGCTTGGCACGGTCGCTTGGCACGGTCTCTCGGCCCGGTCGGTCGCTCGGCCCGGTCGGTCGCTCGGCCCGGTCGGTCACTCGGCCCGGTCGACGAGGAACGCCGTCGGTGAAGAAGTCGAACATGGGGGGAACGCGATGGAGGTCCCACGGCGGCGCGCGGCGGTTCTCGCCGTGGTACTGGCGATGCTGCCGCTCGGCCTGACCGCCTGCGGTCTCGGCGGCGGTGACGACGGTGGGCCGAACAAGATCCCCGACGACGGGCCGGAGAAGTCCCGCGCGGTGGTGCAGGGCTATCTCGACGCGATGATGAGCAAGGACGTCGCCGCCGGGCGGGTCCAGCTCTGCGTGCCGATGCAGGCCGCCTTCGACCAGGCCGCGACCGGCCCGAACGGCGACTTCGCCGACCACTTCAAGGTCACCGAGGCGACCATCACCGACGTACGCCCCAACGCCGGCCAGTTGGAGGTCAGCACCTCCATCTCGGTGCTCGCCGGCAACGGGAAGGCCACTGCGGCCCAGTTGCTGTTCACGGTGACGAAGGCAGAGGCCGGCTGGTGCATCGCGAACGAGACGGTCGGCGGGGCGGACACCCCTGGCCCGTCGCCCAGCGGCGGTGGCGTGACCCCCTGAGCCGGCACCTTCCGACCCCTGGGCCGGCACGGTCGGCTACCCGGCTGACCGGCCCGGCATAGTACCCGGACACCGGGCGCGGAGGCGGGCAATACACCTCCCACGGGTCGGACAGAGCCACCCTCAATGGCAGGCCACCCCGACGGTCGCCGTACGCTTTTCCTCATGCGCCATGAGTGGCATCAGCTGAGCTACCCCACGGTGGGTAACCTAGGCCCGCAGACCAGCCGTCCGACCGACGATTCCGCCGAGGACGTGGCCCTCGGGCTGGACCGGTGGCGGGACCTGCCGCGGGCCCAGACCCCGCCGTGGCCCGACCAGAAGGCCGTTGACGAGGTCACCGAGGTCCTCTCCACCGTGCCGTCCGTGGTCGCGCCGTATGAGGTTGATCACCTGCGGGTGCAGCTGGCCCAGGTCGCCGAGGGCAAGGCATTCCTGCTCCAGGGCGGCGACTGCGCCGAGACGTTCACCGACAACACCGAGAGCCACCTGCTCGCCAACGCGCGCACCCTGCTGCAGATGGCGGTCGTGCTGACGTACGGGGCGTCGCTGCCGGTGGTCAAGGTGGCCCGGGTCGCCGGGCAGTACACCAAGCCCCGGTCGCTGCCGACCGACGCGCGGGGGCTGCCGGCGTACCGCGGTGACATGATCAACTCGCTGGAGCCGGTGCCGGAGGCACGGATCGCCGACCCGCAGCGCATGATCCGGGCGTACGCCAACTCCTCCTCGGCGATGAACATGCTCCGGGCGTACCTCGCCGGTGGCCTCGCCGACCTGCACGCGGTGCACGACTGGAACAAGGGCTTCGTACGCAACTCGCCCGCCGGTGAGCGCTACGACGCCATCGCCCGCGAGATCGACCGGGCCCTGGCGTTCATGCGTGCCTGTGGCATGGACGACAACGAGGCGCTGCGCACGGTCACCCTCTACTGCTCCCACGAGGCACTCGCCCTGGAGTACGACCGGGCGCTGACCCGGGTCTCCGACGGCAAGGCGTACGGCCTGTCCGGCCACTTCCTCTGGATCGGCGAGCGGACCCGGCAGATCGACGGCGCGCACATCGACTACATCTCCCGGATCGCCAACCCGATCGGCGTCAAGATCGGCCCCGGCACCACCCCGGACCAGGCGATCGAGCTTTGCGAGAAGCTCAACCCGGAGAACGTCCCGGGCCGGCTCACCCTGGTCAGCCGGATGGGCAACCACAAGGTCCGCGAGGCCCTGCCGCCGATCGTGGAGAAGGTCACCGCCGCCGGTGCCAAGGTGGTCTGGCAGTGCGACCCGATGCACGGCAACACCCACGAGTCGTCGAACGGCTACAAGACCCGCCACTTCGACCGGATCGTCGACGAGGTGCTCGGCTACTTCGAGGTGCACCGGGGCCTGGAGACCCACCCCGGCGGCATGCACGTCGAGCTGACCGGCGAGGACGTCACCGAATGCCTCGGCGGCGCCCAGGCGATCGAGGACGTGAACCTGCCCGACCGGTACGAAACCGCCTGCGACCCGCGACTGAACACCCAGCAGTCGTTGGAGCTGGCCTTCCTGGTGGCGGAGATGCTCCGTGGCTGACCCCCGACCAGTCGACCTGCGCTCCGACACGGTCACCCGCCCGACCGCCGCGATGCGGTCGGCTATGGCCGAGGCCGAGGTCGGCGACGACGTGTACGGCGAGGACCCCAACGTCAACGCGCTCGAAGCCGAGGTGGCCGCCCTGTTCGGGCACGAGGCCGCGCTCTTCGCCCCGAGCGGCACGATGGCCAACCAGATCGCCCTGCAGGTGCTGGTGCCGCCGGCCGGTGAACTGCTCTGCGACGCCGACGCACACATCGTCACGTACGAGATCGGCGCGGCTGCCGCGTACGGTGGCATCTCCTCGCGGACCTGGCCCGCGGTCGGCGCCGACGTCGACCCCGACCAGGTCGCCGCGATGATCCGCCCGGACGGCTACTGGGCCGTGGCGACCCGGGCGATCGCGGTCGAGCAGACCCACAACCGGGGCGGCGGCGGAGTCATCCCGCTGGCCACCCTGCGCCAGCTCCGCGGCATCGCCGACGACGCCGGCATCGGGCTGCACTGCGACGGGGCCAGGATCTGGCACGCGCACGTCGCCGACGGGGTGCCGCTGGCCAGCTACGGCGAGCTGTTCGACACCATGTCGGTCTGCCTCTCCAAGGGGCTCGGCGCACCGGCCGGCTCGGTCGTCGTGGGCAGCGCGGAGAAGATCGAACGGGCCCGGCTGATCCGCAAGCGGATGGGCGGCGGCATGCGGCAGGCGGGCATCCTCGCCGCAGCCGGCAGGCACGCGCTCGCCGGGCACATCGACCGGCTGGCCGAGGACCACGTACGGGCAGCCCGGCTCGCCGAAGCGCTCGCCCCGTACGGTGTGCTGGCCGGCCCGGTCCGGACCAACATCGTGCCGCTGGACCTGACCAAGTTCGCGCTCGACGCACCGGGGTTCGGGGCGGCGGCGCGGGCCGAGGGGGTGCTGGTCTCGGTGCTCGGGCCTCGGATCGCTCGGCTGGTCACCCACCTTGACCTCGACGATGCCGGGGTGGATCGGGCTGTCGACGTGCTCACTGGGATTTTCCGGCGCTGATCTCTTGGTGCGCGGTCCGGGGTTGGGGCGCGGTCCGGGGTTGGGGCGCGGTCCGGGGTTGGGGCGCGGTCCGGGGTTGGGGCGCGGTCCGGGGTTGGGGCGCGGTCCGGGATTGGGTCGCGGTCCGGGATTGGGGGCGGCGTGCCCCACTCTGGGCGGTCAGGCTTGATCCCGACGTGGGTCACGCCGCCCCCAATCCCTGGGCTCGCGCCGGCTGGGGTGCGTGCGCGGGGGCCGGCTTCGGGGCTCGCCCTGGGCAGGGTGCGTGGGCGGGGGCGGCTTCGGGGCTCGCCCTAAGCGGGGTGCGTTGGTGGGGCCTGCGGCGTCGTGGGTCGGGTTGATCTTTTGGGTGGCCCGGTGCTGTTTTGTGCCTGCTGATGGGTGTGGGTCAGGGGCGGAGGCGTTTGAGGGTGGCTATGTCGTGGGCGTGGCCCACGTGGCCCTCGGTGGGGGTTTCGGCGACCACGGGGATGCCGGCGGTTGCGGGGTGCGTCATCAGTTCGGCGAAGGCGGCCTCGCCGATGCTGCCCTTGCCGATGGTCTCGTGGCGGTCCCGGATCGAGCCGCAGGCGTCCCGCGAGTCGTTGGCGTGGACCAGCCAGAGCCGGTCGCCGATCGCGGCGACGAGTTCGTCCAGGGTTTCGGTCATGCCGCCCGGTCGGGCCAGGTCGTGCCCGGCCGCCCAGGCGTGGCAGGTGTCGAAGCAGATGCCGAGCCACGGGTGCCGGTCGACGGTGTCTAGGTAGGGGCCCACCTGGTCCATCCGGGAGGCCAGCGACCGGCCGCCGCCCGCGGTCGGCTCCATCAGCAGCTTCGGGCCGCCGCTGGCGGCGGCCGCGTCCAGCAGGGGTAGCAGCGACTCGCGTACCTGGGTCATGGCGGTGTCGTAGTAGTCGGCGTCGACCGCGCTGCCGGAGTGGAAGACCACCCCGGTGGCGCCGATGGCGGCACCCCGCTGTAGGGCGTGGGCCAGCGTGGCGATCGACTTCTCCACCGTGGCCGGGGTCGGTGAGCCGAGGTTCAGCAGCAGGGACGCGTGGATGTAGACCGGTACGCCGCGCTGCTCGCAGCCCTCCCGGAAGGCGGCGTCCTGGGCCGGATCGCCCGGCGGTAGCGCCCAACCCCGCGAGTTGGCGACGTAGACCTGCGCCACTTCGGACCCTGCCGCGTCGAGATAGGGCAGGGCGGCCTTGGCCAGCCCACCCGCGGTCGGGGTGTGCGAGCCGATCGGTCGACTGGTCGTGGTTGTCATCGGGCGTCACCTACTGCTTTCGGTTCCGGCTACCTGGGTGCTTGGTCCGGCTTCGTCAGAAGCAGGTGATCTGGACCTGGCTGCCGGGTGGTACCTGCGTGTTCTCGGGCGGGTTCTGGAGTCCGACCGTCCCGTTCGGATTGAGTTGTACCACCGGGGTGAGCTGGGACGACTGTAGGCGCGCCTGCGCCTCGGGACACGGCAGGCCGACGACCCGGGGTACGAGCACGGCCGCCGGGCCCTTGCTCACCTTGAGCTTGATCTCGGCACCCTTCTCGACCCCGGTGCCGTTCGGCGGGGTCTGGCCGATCACCTGGTCCTTGGGCTTGTCCGAGTCCTCGTACTGCTCCACCGGGACCAGTTCGAGGCGCTGCAGCTCGTTCCGCGCGTCGTTGATGTTCTTGCCGACCAGGTTCGGTACGGACAGCGGCGCCCGGCCCTTGCTGACCGTCACGGTGACCTTGTCGCCGGGCTTCACCTCGGTGTTGACGGGAGGATCGATCGCGGTCACCACGCCGGCCGGCAGGTTCTCGTCGTAGCGGTCCGGTCCCTTGGCCACCTGGAGCTTCGCCCGCTCCAGGTCGGCCTGGGCCAGGTCGAAGGTCTTGCCCACCACGTCCGGTACCTGGTAGCGCTCGGGCCCGAGGGACAGGGTGAGGGTGATCGTGCTGCCCTTGACCATCCGGGCGGCGGACGCGGGGTCCTGTGCCAGGACCTGGTCCTTGGCGGCGGCTTCGTCGTAGCGGGGTGCGGCGTAGGCGAGGGTGAAACCGTCCCGTGTGGCCAGCGCCTCCGCCTCGGCCTTGCTGATGCTGACCAGTTGTGGTGCCTCGGTGTAGCGACCGGCGCCGAACCACCAGCCGCCGATCGCGGCGACCAGGCCGAGCACGACGACGGTGGCGGCGACCGCCACCCGGCCGCGCTTGTCTGCCATCACCTGTTCACGCAGCGTCTGGAGCCGGGCCAGCGGACCGGTCGGCTCGGGGGCGGCGCGACGGCGGTGCGGTCGGGCGGACCGCGGCGGCTCCGGCTGGTCGGGCAGCCGGGCCCAGGACGGCCGGTCGGCCGGGCGGACCGAGGCGACCACCATGGTCGGCTGGGACACCTGGCGCAGCAGCGCGGTGTTCGCGTTGGCGTTGCCGAGGTCGTCGCGGACCACCTGCACCTCGGCCTGCAGGGCACCGGCGTCGGTCGGCCGGGCACCGGGATCGCGGCGGGTGGCCCGGATGACCAGGTCGTCGAGGACCGCCGGCAGGCCGGGGACCAGGGTCGAGGGCGCCGGTACGTCGCGGTCGACGTGCTGCCAGGCCACGTCGACCGGCCGGTCGCCGTCGTACGGGACCCGGCCGGTGAGCATCTCGAACAGCACGATGCCGGCGGAGTAGACATCCGTACGCGGGTCGGCCCGGCCCTCGGTGACCAGTTCCGGGGCGACGTACGCCACGGTTGCCATCAACTGGCTGCCGGCGTCGTCGTCGGCGCTCGCCTCGACCGCGCGGGCGAGCCCGAAGTCGGCGACCTTCACCACGCTGTCGACCAGGTTGCCGGAGCCACCGCTGGGTGCCTCGGCGACCAGCACGTTCTCCGGTTTGACGTCGCGGTGCACCAGGCCGGCCCGGTGGGCGGCGGCGATCGCCGCGAGCATCTGTTCGAGGATCGCCAGGGCTTCGCCCGGGTTGAGCCGGCGGCGTTCAGCCAGGATCTCGCGCAGGGTACGACCCCGGACGTACTCCATCACCAGGTACGGCAGGCCGGCGTGGGTGCCCTGGTCGTAGACGGCCACCACGTTGGGGTGGGTCAACCGGGCGATGGTCTTCGCCTCTTCGGTGAACCGGGCCAGGAAACCCGCCAGCCGGCCCTGTGCCTGCTGGGCCTGGCTGGGGTGAATGATCTTGAGGGCCACGGTGCGCTCGAGGCGTTCGTCCGTGGCGGTGTACACGGTCGCCATGCCTCCACGGGCCACGCGACCGCGGATGCGGTAGCGCCCGTCGATCAGCGAGCCCAGCAACGTGTCGGCGACCTGAATGTCCATCGGCAGGCAGTCTATGTCTCCAGAGGGTGACGGCAGAACAGGATGCCACAGGCGGTGCCGAACGGAAATCTTGACCGAGGGGCGGGATTGCCCCCGGTGTCCGGTCGGTCACGTAGCGCGTGGAAAGTACCCTGGTCGGTTCGGAAACTACCTCGGTGGGGGTGGCGCTGGAACACCGGGACCGGTCGTGGCACTGTGATCGGGTGACCGATTCCCCACTTGCCGGCCCGGCGGACGCCGCGGGCTGGCTGAACCTGCCGGACGTCGCCGTCCGGCTGGACGTGACGATCAGCAAGGTGCACCAGATGATCCGCGACCGCGAACTGCTCGCGGTACGCCGGGACGGGGTCCGGCAGGTGCCCGCCGAACTGGTGGCGAACGACACCGTACGCAAGCACCTGCCGGGCGTGCTGAACCTGCTGCGCGACGCGGGCTACGACGACGAGGCGGCCGTACGCTGGCTCTACGAGCCCGACGACACCCTGCCCGGTACGCCGGCCGCCGCGCTCGGCGGTGACCTGGCCCGTGAGGTCAAGCGCCGGGCCCAGGCGCTGGGCTTCTAGCCGATAACGCCGACCATGGGGCATTTCGCCTATCTCGCGGTGCTTGCCGGGTGTCTCGTCGGAGCGCTCTGGCTGGAACCGATCCTTCGGGTGAACGTGCTCCGACGCTGGCGTCGCCTGCTGCTCACCATCGTCCCGGTGGCGGCGATCTTCGTACTCTGGGACCTCGCCGCGATCGCCGCCGGACACTGGACCTTCGACCCGGCGCAGATCACCGGGGTGCTGTTCCCCGGCGGGCTGCCCCTGGACGAGGTGCTCTTCTTCCTGGTCGTGCCGGTCTGTGCCGTACTCGGGTTCGAGGCGGTCCGGGCGGTGCGGGGCTGGCCGGCCGGAGACGAGGAATGACGGCCGGAGCGCGACGCGTGGATTGGGTCGACCGGTGAGCTACACCGTCGCGGCGCTGCTCGGGGTGGCCGGTGCCGTGCTGGTCGACCTGTACGTGCTGCGTACCCGGCTGGTCCGGCGCCGGGTGTTCTGGGCGACGTACCCGATCATCATCTTCTTCCAGTTGATCTCGAACGGCATCCTCACCGGGCGGCGGATCGTCCGGTACGACCCGGACGCGATCATCGGCCTGCGGCTGGTCTACGCCCCGGTGGAGGACCTGCTGTTCGGCTTCGCCCTGGTCCTGCTCACCCTCTCGGTCTGGGTGTGGCTGGGGCGCCGGGGCGTGCAGCGGACCCCGACCGCCGGGACCGGTGGCCGGCAGTGGTGGCCGCCCCGCCGCCGGCCCGCCGCCACGGCCAGTTCGGACCCGACCCGACCGGACTGACCGAGCCGATATCACCGCTGGCCGCCCCGACCGGCCGGGAACCCGAGCGGCTTCGGGGAATCCGGGCAGACCGGCCGACCCGGGCAGTGACACCCGTGCTCGTCGACCGACCCGGCCGGCTGCGCCGGGCGTTGCGGACGGCGTACCCGGTCAGCACCGCGACGAGGACCACGTCGAACAGGGCGCCGGGCAGTTTTGTCCGCACCGCGAGGCCCAGCCCGTCCGGCAGCACCAGGAAACCCGTCGCCAGCACCACCACGGCCAGCGGGCCCCGCCACCATCGCTGCCCGACGGCCGCGGCGAGCAGGGTGACGGCGGCCAGGGCGTACCAGGGGTAGAAGACGGGGGAGAGCAGGGTCACCGCGCCGAACGCCAGACCACACGCGGTCGTCACGGACCGTCGGGCGTCGACGGGTTCCCGCCCGTCGGTGCGCTCGGTCGGGCGGATCGCCCCGGTGGCCCGCCAGGCGCGGAGCACCAGGGCGACGGATACCGCCAGCAGGACGGTGAGGCCGGCCGCCCGGGCCAGCGCCACCGCCGAGTCGAACGCCTCCGGGTGGCCGAACGCGCGCAGCAGGTAACCGGCGGCCATGCCGAGCCCGGACGGCAGCGAGGTCCACTGCACCAGCCGGCCGGTGTCCGGCAGGGCGGACAGCCAGCCCAGGTCCAGCCCGGTGGCCACGGTGGCGGCGGCGAACGTCACCGACACCGTGAGCAGGGTGACACCGAGCGCCACGACCCGCCGCAGCCGGACGGTGCCGGGCGCGGTCGTCTGTGGGAGCGGGACGGTCCCGGGTGCGGTCGGGTGTGGGAGCCGGATGGTGCCGGGCGCGATTGCGACGGGCAGGCGGACGGTGGCGAGCAGGGCGACGAACGGCAGCGCGACCAGTGCGGTGATCTTGATCGATGCGGCCAGTCCGACCATCAGCCCCGCGAGAAGCAGCCCCGGCCAGGGACGCAGCGGCGGGCGCCCCGACCGGACCGGACCCGGTCCCGGTACGCCGCCCGTCGTAGCCCCGACGGCCAGGGCCAGCGCCGCCACCACCAGACCCACCATCAGCGCGTCGTTGTGCGCCCCGCCCACCAGGTGCACCGCGGTCAGCGGGGAGAGCAGGGCCAGCCAGGTCGCCGTCGCGGGCGAGGCGCCGACGGCCCGCGCCAACCGGGGCAGGTACCGGGCGAGCAGCAGCGCACCGAGCAGGGCGAGCGCCCGGAACCCGAGCACCGCCACGAGCAGTTGGTCTTCCGGTCCCGCAACCAGCAGGCGGGCGAGCGCCACCACCGCACCGGCCAGCGCGATCGCCAGCGGCCCGTACGGGGTGGTCGTGTGCCACCACAGCGACGGCACCGAGTCGGTCCACGTACAGCCGCCGTCGGCCACGCCCACGGCGTACGGGTCCACCCCGTCGAGCCAGAGCGCACCCTGGCAGGCGTACGCGTACACGTCCCGGCTGCCCATCGGCGGCGCGAACAGCAGCGGGGCGGCCCAGAGCGCCCCGGTCACCAGCAGCCAACGGTTCGGGACCGGGCGGCCGGTCTGGCGCAGGGTTCCGCCCAGCCGCCACCAGGTGACGGCGAGCAGGAGCAGACCGGCGAGCGAGCCGCCCAGCCCCAGCCAGTAGGGCCACGACGAGGAGAGGACGTCACCGGGACCGGCTCGGTCGTCCGGTGCGCCGGGCAGCGCTCCGGCGCCGTACGCACCGGCGGTCATCAGCGTGGTTGCGGCGAGACCGGCCACCCGTAGCCGTACCGGATGGTCCGAGCGCGGGCGGTCCGGGCCAGGCACGTCCCGACGGTCCCACCGCCCGTTGACGTCGATCTATCAAGCGGATGGCTTCCCGGTTGGCCCCGGATGTCCGATCGGTGCCCGCCCGGCGGCGACGCTCGCCCGGCCGGCGGTCAGAGGGAGCGGCGGGTGGCGACGATGGCCAGCTCGACCAGGACTTCGCGGGCCTCGGCCGTCACGTCGGCCCGGTCCAGCGCGGCCAGCGCGGTGTCGGTCAGCGTGGTGATCCGCTGCTCGGTCCGGGCAAGCGCCCCGCTGGCGGCGATCACCTCGCGGAGCTGGTCGATCCCGTCCGGGTCGAGCCCCGGATCACCGAGCCGCTTGGCCAGCAGCGCCCGGCCGGTCGCGTCGGTCGTCTCCAGGGCCGCCGCCACCAGGAAGGTGCGTTTGCCCTCGCGCAGGTCGTCACCGGCCGGCTTGCCGGTCTGGCGTGGGTCGCCGAACACTCCGAGTACGTCGTCGCGGAGCTGGAACGCCTCGCCCAGCGGCAGCCCGTAGCCGGAGTACGCCTCCCGCAGCGGCGCGGACGCGTCGGCGAGCGCGGCGCCGAGCAGCAGCGGCCGTTCGACGGTGTACTTCGCCGACTTGTACCGGGCGATCTTGCCGGCCCGCTCCACCGAGGTGTCCCCGGACGCCTGGGCGAGCACGTCCAGGTACTGGCCGATGGTCACCTCGGTACGCATCTCGTCGAAGACCGGCCGCGCCCGCTGCACCTGGTACGGGTCCAGGCCGGCGCCGTGCAGCAACTGGTCGGACCAGACCAGGCACAGGTCGCCGAGCAGGATGGCGGCGGAGTCACCGAACCCGTCGGCGTTGCCGACCCAACCGGCGACCCGGTGGTGCGCGGCGAACCGGCGATGCACCGCCGGCTCGCCCCGGCGGGTGTCGGAGCGGTCCATCAGGTCGTCGTGGATGAGCGCGCTGGCCTGGACGAACTCCAGGGCCGCCAGGGCAGCCACCACCTGGTCGGAGTCGGTGCCCCCGGCACCCCGGTAACCCCAGTAGGCGAACGCGGGGCGCAGCCGCTTGCCGCCGCGCAGCACGAACGCCTCCAGCGCCTCGGCCACCGGCAGCAGGGAGTCGTCGGCGGCGGCGAGCCAGGCGCGCTGGCCGGCGAGGAAGTCGGCCAACGCCCTGTCGGTCCGGTCCCGGAGGCCTGCGCGGTCCACGGGCGAGACGGGGGCAGCATCGGTCACGCCCTGACGCTAGCCGTTCCCGGGACAACCCGCCTCCGCACCCCGGTCGCCCACCCGTACCCGGGTTCCGGCCACCGGCCCCGGCCGCGGCCGTTTCCCGGCCGGCAGGCTGGGCCGCCGCCGGCCGCGTCGCTGCGGCATCGATCCGGGTACGCCGACCGCGTGTGCTTTCTCACCCCGCGCCCTCCTCGGCGGGCATCGGTCGGCCGGTGGGGTGGATCGACCGGCCGGTAAATGGGAAGGTGCGGATATTCGACCCAGGTGGCCGGTAAGGTCGTAGGGTGGCGCTCGGTCTCCCCTCTGTTCTCCCCAATCCGCAACCAGCGATCGGGGACCTTGTTCGTGGACCCCGGCCGTCGTTCTCGTTCGAGTTCGGGCCGGCGAAGACCCCCGAGGGTGAGCGCCTGCTCTGGCAGGCGATCCGGGAGTTGGAGTCGCTCCAGCCGTCCTTCGTCTCGATCACCTACGGTGCCGGCGGTTCGACCCGGGACAAGACGGTTGCGGTCACCGAGCGCATCGCCACCGACACCACGCTGTTGCCGATGGCGCACCTGACCGCGGTCAACCACTCCGTCGCCGAGTTGCGCCACATCGTCGGCCGGCTCGCCGGGGTGGGCGTACGGAACCTGCTGGTGGTGCGGGGCGACCCGCCGGGCGACCCGACCGGTGAGTGGGTACGGCACCCCGAGGGCGTGCTGTACGCCGAGGACCTGGTCCGCCTGGTGCGGGAGTCCGGTGATTTCAGCGTCGGGGTGGCGGCGTTCCCGTACAAGCACCCGCGCTCGCCCGACGTGGCGACCGACACCGAATACTTCATCCGCAAGTGCCGAGCCGGGGCGGACTTCGCCATCACGCAGATGTTCTTCGACGCCGACGACTACCTGCGGCTGCGGGACCGGGTCGCGGCGGCCGGCTGTGACACCCCGATCCTGCCGGGTGTCATGCCGGTAACCAAGATCACTACGATCGAGCGCTCCGAGCAGTTGTCCGGTGCGCCGTTCCCGCCCGCGCTCGCCGCACGCTTCGCCAAGGTCGCCGACGACCCGGACGCGGTCCGTGAACTCGGCATCCAGCAGACCAGCGAGATGTGCCAGCGGCTGCTCGCCGAGGGCGCCCCCGGCATCCACTTCATCACCTTCAACCGCTCCACCGCGACCCGCGAGATCTGGCAGAACCTCCAGGTCGGCGTCGAGGTGTGAGCAACACGGCCGCGCGAGCCCGCGCCTGCGTCGACAATTGACCCGTGGCGGGCACCCGGCTGGATTGGGACGAGTACGCGGCCACCTGGGCGCGGCTGCACGGTGACTTCGACCCGCGCAAGGCGGCGCCGACCGTACAGGGCTGGCTGCGGTTCGCGTACCAGATCGGGCACCTGCTGGGTCGCTTCCGGGTGTCGCCGACGGCGGTGACCGTGGTCGGCACCCTGTTCTGCGTCCTGGTGCCGGTGGTCGTGCTCCGGGAGCCGGGAGGGCCCTTCATCGCCGCCGGGCTGGTCCTGCTCGCCGCGGTGGCCGACAGCGTCGACGGGGCGCTCGCCGTGGTCACCGGCCGCACCACCCGACTCGGCTACGTCTACGACTCGGTTGCCGACCGGGTCGGTGAGGCAGCCTGGCTGATCGCGTTCTGGCTGCTCGGCGCCCCGGGGCCGCTGGTCGTGGCGGCCGGGGCGCTGTCCTGGCTGCACGAGTACGTGCGGGCCCGTTCGGTGTCGGCGGGGATGCGGGAGATCGGGGCGGTGACGGTGGGGGAGCGGCCTAGTCGGGTGTTGGTGGCGTTGGTCGGGTTGGTGCTGGCGGGGGCGGTGCGGATCTTCTCGTTCGACGTGGCGGCGGGGGCTGTCACGGTGGTTGCCGCGGTTTGGGTTCTGCTTGCCGGGTACGGGTTGGTTCAGCTTTTGGGTGCGGTGCGTCGGGCGTTGCTCTGATTGCTCGTGTTGTGTTGCGTTGCGTGGTGGGTACGGGACAGACCAGGTGGCGCGACGATCTTGCACTTGTGGTGGGTCACAAATCCGGATGAGTGCCCTTATCCGGGCGCCACAAGTGCAAGATCGTCGAGGGAAGCGCGGGGCGCGGGGCGCGGGGCGCGGGGCGTACGCCGGCTGGCGGCGGTCCTCGCCGAGGGGCGGTGCGGCGAGGCGTACGCGGGTAAGGTCGGTCGCCGTGTAGTGCAGGTGAAGCATCCGGCCGCCCACCGGATCAGGTCTGAGCCGATCGTGGCCGTGTGCGACACCGCCGGAGACTGGGGCCGTCCACTCGGACCAGGGATAGGACATCGAGATGCGCAAGCTGATCTACACCGCTTTTGTCTCGCTGGACGGCGTTGTCGACTCTCCCGGTGGTGGCACCCCGGCCGAGCCGCACCGCAGCGGGGGCTGGACCTACAAGGACATCGAGTTCCTGCCGGAGGCGTACGAGCTGAAGGGTCGGGAGACCGAGGAGGCTGCCGCGCTGATGTTCGGCCGGACCAGCTACGAGGTGTTCTCGCCGTTGTGGCCCGACATCGAGGACTTCGCCCCGCTCAAGGAACTGCCGAAGTACGTCGTCTCGACCACCCTCGGCGAGGACGCCCTGGTCGACAACTGGGGTGACACCACGATCCTGCGCTCGCTCGACGACGTCGCGAAGCTCAAGGAGACCGACGGCGGCCCGATCGTCGTCCACGGCAGCGCCACGCTCGCCCGCAACCTCTCCGACGCCGGCCTGATCGACCGCTACCACCTGCTGGTCTTCCCGGTGCTGCTGGGCAGCGGCAAGCGGATGTTCAGCGAGACCGACAAGGACAAGCAGCTGTTGAAGGTGGTCGAGTCGAAGACGTACGACAACGGCATCACCATGTTCGTCTACGACGTCGTCCGCTGAGTGGCCGTACGCCGCTGACTCAGTTTTCGGTCAGGGTCTGCACCAGGGCGGGGGACAGGTCCCGGTCGGCGTACAGCAGGCGGATGGCGTGGGGGTCGGGGTTGCCGGCGTCCGGGCCCCGCCAGACCTGCCGCAGGCCGGCCCGTTCGGTCGTACGCTGCGACCGCGTGTTGCCCTCCAACAGGTACGCGGTCAGCGGCAGATCCGGGCGTACGTCCCGAGCGGCGGCGACCGCCGCGCGGATGATCTCCTGGGCGTACCCCTGTCCCCAGAAGGTCGGGTGGAGGCGGAAGCCGAGGTTCCAGGCCACGCCGTAGCGGACGAAACAGCCGCCGATCCCCACGAGTCTGCCCTCGGTGGCCGGCTCGGTGCTGCGGGCCACCCACATGCTCAGACCGTCGCGCTGCCAGGCGGCCAGCCAATGTTCGACCATCGTCGTGGTCTGCTCCATCCTGGACTGACGGCTGATCGGGTCGGCCCGCCACACCTGCGGGTCCGCGTACAACTCGTGGATTTCCGCCAGGTCGGACGGCTGCGGCACAGCCAGCACGAGGCGGTCGGTGGTGGGGTTGCTGCCGGCTCCGGGTGCGTCGATGCGCATCTTGTCCGTCCTCACGCCGTCGTCTCGATGAACGGTGCCGAGGTTAACGGGTACGGGCCGGCGTGCCACCCGCATTTCGGCTCTCGTCCTGACCAGTCGAGCAGCACAGGGGTCAGGCCGGGCCGATCTGGTTGGCGACGATCTGGGCGGAGAGGGTGACCATCGGGAGGCCGCCGCCGGGGTGGGTGGAGCCGCCGACCAGGAAGAGTCCGGGCACCGGGCCCCGGTTCGGTGGGCGGAGCAGGCCACCGGCGGTGCCGTAGATGGCCCCGCCGGGGGTGCTGGTCGCGGTGGCCAGGTCGGCGGGCGTACGGACCTCGCGGAACAGCAGGCGGTCGCGTACGTCGGTGCCGCGCTCGGCGAGCACGTCCAGGATCCGGTCGGCGTAGGCGTCCGCGAGGCCGGGGCGCCGCCAGTTGACCGCAGACAGGGAACGGCCCTGCCGTGCGGCGTTGACCAGCACGAACCACGCCTCGTGCCCGTCCGGGCGGACCGCCGGGTCGTCGGCCACGGTGACGAAGACGGTCGGGTCCGGCGCCGGTCGGGCCGGTACGCCGCGACCCGCGTCGCCGAAGACCGCGTCGAACTCGGCGTCGTAGTCGGTCGGGAAGAACACGTTGTGGTGCGCCAGCCCGGACGAGCCCCGCACACCGAGCAGCAGCACGAAACCGGACAGGCTCCGGTCGGCCAGCCCGGCGAGCCGGTCGGGGCGGGGCAGCAGGTCCCGGTAGACGGTGAGCGCGTCCACATTGGCCACCACCACCTCGGCCGGTACCGGGGTGTTGGTGCCGGCCAGGCGTACGCCGTGCACCCGGCCCCCGGCGGCGTCGATCGTGGTGACGGTGCTGCCGGTCTGCACCACCACACCCAGGTCCAGGCAGCGGGACAGCAGGGCATCGGCGAGCGAACCGAGTCCGCCGCGCAGGTACCAGCCCCCGAAGGCCAGTTCGGCGTACGGGACCGCGGCCAGTGCCGCCGGTGCCCGGCGCGGATCCGCCCCGGTGTACGTGGCGTACCGGTCCAGCAGCATCCGCAGCCGTGGGTCACGCAGGTACGACCGGCCCATCCCGCGCAGGCTCTGGCCGGGGCGGATCGCGGCCAGGTCACCCAGCCGCCAGGCGAGCCGGGCCAGGTCCAGCGGTGAGTCGAGACTGTCGCGGAGGATGTCCCGCCACGCGGCGTGCCAGATCCGGCCGGCCCGCCGCCACAGCCGCTGCCAGTCGGCCTCGGCCTGCGGGCCGAACACCTCACCGATCCTGGTCGCGAAGGTGCCCGGATCGGTGCAGGAGTCGAGCACGGTCGCGGGTGCGCCGCCCAGTGGCGGGAAGTGGTGCCGGACGATCGGGTCCAGCGGCACCAGGTCCAGGTATTCGTCGAGTTTCGCGCCGGTGGCCAGGAACAGGTCGACGAAGACCTGCGGCAGGGTGAGCAGGCTCGGGCCGGTGTCGAAGTGGAACGTACCGGCCGGGGTGTCCCGTGAGTAACGGCCGAGTTTGCCGCCGACCGTGTCGGACCGTTCGAAGACGGTGACCTCGTGCCCGGCGGCAGCCAACCGGGCCGCCGTGGCCAGCCCGCCGACTCCGGCGCCGACAACGACAATTCGACTCACCCCGTACGCCTCCTCAGGCATGGTCGACGGCACACTCTGCTCCGGTGGGCGGGCAGTGGGCCGGGTGTCAGAGCACCGGTCGGCCACGCCAGAACAGGCGTTGCCGCCTGTGCAGATGGTACGACCGCAGGGTCAGCCAACCGAGCAGCGCGACCGAGAGTGGGTGTGCCAATACGTCCGGCCAGGTCCGGCCGCCGCTGGCCCGTGCGCTGACCAGCCGACCGGCGACGCCCAGCAGGTAGGCAGCGAACGCGGCCCAGGCCAGCGGTGCCGCCCCGGCCACCGCCGCACCGACCGCGAGCAGCGGGGGCACGGTGTAGAGCAGCAGGAGCAGCGTCAGCACGGCCGCGGCGGCCACTGGTGAGCCGAACGACGCCCAGAGCGACTTGGTGTAACCGTCGCGCAGTTCGGTCCAGGAGCCGTACATCCGGCAGTCGGCGAGGGCGGAGCCGTCCGCCAGGGCGATCCGGGCGCCCGCCCGCTTGACCGCGCGGGCCAGCTCGATGTCCTCCAGGATCCGGTCGCGTACCGCCGTGTGTCCGCCGGCCCGGCGGTAGCCGTCCCGGTCCAGCACCAGGAACTGGCCACCGGCGGCGGCCAGCGACGGGCGCGGCGAGCGTTCCATCAGCCGCAACGGCAGGAAGGTCAGCCAGGTCCATTGCAGCAACGGTTGGACCAGCCGCTCACCGATCGACCCGGCCACGATCCGGGGGTACGGGGTGAGCAGCGCCGCCCCCGCCGTACGCAGCGCGGTCACCGCACCGGCCACCGCGTACGGGGCGAGCACCACGTCGGCGTCGACGAACACCAGCACACCCGACCGGGGTACGGCGGCGTCGGCGAGCTGCTGGCAGGCGTACGGCTTGCCGAGCCAGCCGGGCGGTGGTGGTGAGCCGGTGAGCAGGCGTACCCGTGGGTCACCTGCGGTGAGCTGCCGTACCAGGTCGGCGGTGCCGTCGGTCGAGCCGTCGTCGAGCACCACGATCTCCAGGTCGGCAACGCCCTGCTGGGCCAGCAGCGAACGCAGGCACGGGGTCAGGCGGCCCGCCTCGTCGCGCAGCGGGAGCAGCACCGACACCGGTTCGTCCAGGGTGGCTCGCAGGGGCGGCCGGCGCAGCCAGCGGGTGGCGTTGACCAGGCTGTGCAGGGTCAGCCCGGCGACCACGGCGCAACCGATCCAGACCGGGGCTGCGGCGGCCCAGCTCATGCCCGTACCCGATGGGGTTGGTGGTGGCGGACCAGCGTGCCGGCCAGTGGCAGCGCGACCACCGACATGGCCAGCGCCCCCCAGCCGGCCGAGCCGGGCAGGTCGAGGAAAACCGCGTGCGCGAGCACGCTGGACGCGTAGGTCCAGAGGTAGAGCGCGTACATCGGGGTGTCGACGCCGTCGAGCCGGGGCGAGGTCGGGGCGAGCCGGGCCAGCAGCGCCATCAGCACCACCGCGACCAGCAGCCAGCCCAGGTAGTTGCCGACTGGCACACCGGGGACGCCCGGCAGGGCCGGCGTCGGATGTCGCCAGGTCCAGTAACCCTCGGTCACCATCTGTGGGTCGAGGAAGATGTCCCAGGCGGCGAGGCCGACGCCGGCCAGCGCGATCCGCCCGATGCCAGGCCGGGTCAGCCGGACCGCCGCCAACCAGGCCGGCCACGCCATCCAGGTCCAGGCCAGCGGGATGACCAGCGGTACGCCGCCGAGCTTCGGACCGAGCTGCCCGGAGTAGTCGTAGGCGCCGAACGGGAAACCGGTCGTCACGCCCAGCGCCTCGACCGCCCAACCGCCGACCGTGGTGACCACCACCAGCGTGGCGGCGGCCCGGGGGCCCCGGCTGAGCAGGGCGTGGCCGACCGACAGCAGGTAACCGAGGACAACCGTGACGATGGTCAGTCGGGCCCGGTACTGGCCCTCGGTGAGCGGGTAACCGATCTGCGCCAGCACCAGGACGACCAGCAGCAGCCAGGGCAGCCGGGTCCGGTTCAATCGATCCTCCGGCCGGTTATCCGGGCAAATCGGGTTCGTCGTGCCCGCCCGGCGGCGGGTGGGGCAGCGGCAACTCCCGGCCGAGTACGGCGAACGACCGCTCGTCGCCGGGGAAGTGGAAGTCGCGCAGCACATCGACGAAACCGAACCGCCGGTAGAGCCGCCAGGCCCGGGACTTCTGCTCGTCCGCCTCCGGGGTGGACAGCAGCGTGGTGCTCGCGTCCGCCATGGCGAGCAGGGCGGTCAGCTGCCGGGCGCCGAGCCCGTGCCCCTGCGCCGCCGGCCGTACGTGCAACTCGACCACCTCGAAGCAGTCGGTGAACCAGGTCTTGCGGGCGTCGTCGGGCAGTGCGGCGTACACCTGGTCGTGCCACCACTGCCCCGAGTACGAGTGGTAGCCGTAGCCGAAACCGGCCAGCCGCCCGTCGTTGGCCAACGTCGCCACCGCCCGGAAACCACGACGGCGTACGTGGGTGGCGATGTAGCCCCGGCGTGCCTCCAGCAACTCGGCCCGGTAGCCCATCGCCTCGCCGTAGACCGTCACCACGTCGTCCAGCCGCCGAACGAGATCGTCCGGCTGCCACGGCACCAACCTCATGCCTGCCCGCTCCTCACTGCGCCACCGCCGTCACGCACGTCGCCATTCCCGCTCGCCGCCATGCCCACGCTCGCTGCCACGGTCATGCTCGTCACCATCGTCACGCTCGGCGACCGTCGGGCCACCATCGTGACCGGTCCAGTCCAGTACGGTCCGGTCGCCACGCACCGCGCGTACCTCGAACCGCGCGAAGAGCTCTT
The DNA here is from genome assembly GCF_040676775.1 of Micromonospora sp. NPDC049523. Lineage (NCBI taxonomy): Bacteria > Bacillati > Actinomycetota > Actinomycetes > Micromonosporales > Micromonosporaceae > Micromonospora > Micromonospora sp. NPDC049523. The sequence goes on from NZ_JBFAPP010000011.1 coordinate 79,938, forward strand.
CGGCGTACCAGCGTTCGGTCGGGGTGCGCATGATCGCGTTTTGATGCTCCGGCTGACGGTACGCGAAGGCGAGCAGGTCCGCGCTGCTGCGCCACACGCTCACCGTGCCCTGCCAGCCCAGCGGCGCCTCACCGATGCCGAACCCGGCGGTGAGTCCGGGGGTGTCCGGCAGCGCCGCGGCGACCGATGGGATGGCCCGCCAGAACGTCGCCGCCCGCGCCGGCCGCAGCCGCGCGCGGGTCAGCGCCAGCACCGGCCCACCGGTCGAGGTGTTCCGGGCGGTCGGGTTGCCGAAGGGTTCGACCCCGGCCCAGCGGCCCCGACTGGCCAGTGGGCGCAGGTCGAGGCGGGCGCCGGACAGCGCGATCCGGCCCCAGGCCCGGCCCACCGGGCTGTCGTCGAAGCCGGCCGCCCGTGCCGGATCCGCCCAGACCACCAGCGCCGCCCAGCGGGTCAGGTCGGCGTCCCCCGGCCCGAAGCCGCTGCCGCTGGTCCTCCTCCTGCTGCCGTTGGTGCCGGTGCCGGTGCCGGTGCCGCTGCCGCTGCCGGTGCCGGTGCCGGTGCCGGTGCCGGTGCCGGTGCCGAGGAGCTTGGCGAACCGTACGCCGGGGGTGGCCCGCAGCCGGCGTCGGCCGACCGCCATCCGGATCAGCGCACGTGGCACCGCCCGGCGGGGCAGCCGCCAGACATGCAGGGTGACCAGCTCGGGAACCGGGTTCACGCCACCTCGGCGGGGGTGCCGGCGGTGAGCCGGAGCAGCTCGGAGTAGGTGGTCGGGAAAACCGCCTGCGGCACCCCGCCGGCCGCCCAGACCTCGGTGTACTCGTCGAGCGCGGTGTCGACCAGGGTACGGACCGGCCCCGGGTGCCCGATCGGGGCGACGCCGCCGATCGGTTGCCCGGTGTGCTCGCGTACGAACTCCGGGGTGGCCCGCTTGAGCGCGGTCAACCCGAGCACGACAGCCAGCCGGGGTACGTCGACCCGGTGCGCGCCCGAGGTGAGCACCAGCAGCGGGGCGCCGTCCGCGTTGAAGATCAGCGAGTTGGCGATCTGCCCGACCTCGATGCCGAGTACGGTGGCCGCCGCGGCGGCAGTGTGCACCGCCTCGGGCAGGATCCGTACCCGGACCGGCTCGCCAGAGCCGTCCCGCGCGTCCGCCCGGTCCAGTACGTCCTGCACCGCTTGCACGTTGACATGAAGCTGCATGCCCTTATCTTGCCCACACCACCGCGGGCCATCCGACAAGCACCCGCCATCGCGGTCATCCCGTACCGGGCGTCAGGTGGCTGACCGGCTCTACGCGGCCGACCGGCTCTGTGCGCGCGAGCTTTGGCGGTCGCCACCGGTTCGGCGACAGTCAGGCCCCCTGCGGCTTCGCCTGGGCGCGGGCGGCCGCGAAATCGATCCACGTCGGCTCGGAGCCGGGGCGCGGGCGGGCGTGAACGGATCTACGTTGGCCCGATGACGAAACCACTGCGGGTACTGATCTCGGCCGATATGGAGGGCGTCGCGGGAGTCGTGCATCCGACCGAGACGAATCCGGAACGGTACGACTACGAACGGGGCCGTCGACTGATGACGGCCGAGGTGAACGCCGTGATCGCGGGCGTGCTGGACGCCGTACCGGAGGCGGCGGTGCGGGTGGCGGACGCGCACGGCACGTTCCGCAACATCCTGCCGGAGGAACTCGACCGCCGGGTCCGGCTGGTCCGGGGTCGGCCCCGCCCGCTCGGCATGCTCGGCGGGCTCGACGACACCACCGGTGCGGTGCTGTTTGTCGGCTACCACGCCCGCGCGGGTGCCGGCCCGGCGGTGTTGGCCCACACCATCAGCGACGCGGTGCTGGACCTGCGGATCAACGGACAGTCGATGGGGGAGATCGGCCTCAACACTGCCCTGGCCGGGCACCACGGTGCGCCGGTGGTCCTGCTCGGCGGCGACGACGCCGCCTGCGCGGAGCTGAACGCCCTGGTCCCGGCGGCGGTGACGGTCCCGGTGAAGGTCGCCCTCGGTCAGGCGGCCGGAGAGACCCTCCACCCCGAGGAGGCCCGCGAACGCCTGCGCGCCGCGGCCACCAGGGCGATCGAAAACCGCGCGCAGGTCCCGCCCCTCACCCTCACCGGACCACTGGCGGTCGAGGTCGACCTGTACGCCCCCGCCACCGTCGACCTGGCCACCCTCATCCCCGGCGTCTCCCGCGCCCCCGGCGCCCGCACCGTGACCTTCACCGCCGAGAACACATCCCAGGCCCACTCCCTCATCCAACTCCTAACCCACCTAGCCCAAATCAAACCCACCTAACCCCCTCCCCCCTCCCCCCGGACCACCCCCACCCCACCCCGTTGATCATGAAGTTAGCGCGCTGGATCGGGCGTTTCGAGGTAGCTAACTTCATGATCAACGGGGAGGTCTGGGGGGAGGGGGGAGGGGGTGGGGAGGCGGGCGGTTTCGGCTAGGGCTACGCCGGCTAGGACTACCAGGCCGCCGGTGATCTGGATGGGGGTCAGGGATTCGCTGGCGCCCAGGGTCAGCCAGGCGACGATGGAGGCGATCACGGGTTCGGCCATGCCGAGGATGCTGACGCTGGTTGCCGGCAGGTGCCGCAGGGCGCCGGAGACCAGCAGGAACGGCGCGATCGAGCCGAGCACCACCACGTACGCGCAGAGCAGCAGGACCGGTACGCCGCCGCTGCGCTCGCCAAGCGGCTCCCAACCGCCGCTGCCGGCGGTGACCGCCCTGGTCAGCAGGCCGGCGACGGCCGAGGCGCCGAACGCCCAGGTGGTCAGGGAGAGGGTGTCCCGCTGCTGCACGCCCCGCGCGCCGAGCACGTAGTAACAGGCGAGCACGACCGCCGCCGTGAGCCCGGCGAGTACGCCGACCCCGTCCAGGTCCAGCGAGCCCCAGATCTCGGCCACGCAGGCCAGCCCGACCAGGCTCGCGGCCAGCCCGAACCAGAGCCGGGGGCGGGCCCGCTGGTGCTGGCCGAACCGGGCCCAGAGCGCGACCAGCAGTGGTGCGGTGTACTCGAACAGCAGCCCGATCCCGACCGGCAGCCGGGAGATCGCCACGAAGTAGAGCATCGGGGTGAGGAAGAACCCGGCCAGGCCGAACCCGATCAGCAGCGGCAGTTCGCGGACGGTGACCCGCAGCCGGCGTACGCCCGGACGCAGCAGCACGCTCAGCAGCAGCAGCCCGGCGAAGGCGCCCGCTGCCCGGATCAGGGTGAGCTGCGGTGCCTCGATGCCGGCGCGCAGCACCAGCTTCGACACGGTGCCGTTGACCGCGAACAGCACGCTGGCCGAGAGCACCATGATCACGCCGAGAGCCGGGTTACGAGTCGTCACCGACTGAGATTACCGATGCAACGTCAGGACTCAACGGTCGCCCGGCCGTTACTCCCACGGCTCGGATATTCGATCGCGCACCTGCTGGGCCGGGGCATGATGATGGGCGGCATCCAGAAGGTGCGAACACGATCACCCTCCGGGAGTACGGCGGCTGACCATGGCGGGGATCGGATGACCAGCTTTCCGGCGCAAGCGCGTCAGGTCAGGGACACCGACCGGCCGGTGCACCACCGGCTCTGGGCGTTGCGCGGCTGCGCGCTGAGCTTCCCGCCGTACGGATTCCGCGCGACCTGGCATCATCTGGTCCGCTCCGCGCGCATCCCGCGGCGGCTCGACGACGACCCGGATGCCCTGGTCCGGGCGGTGGACGAACTCGAAGCCGCCCGACAACTCGCGCTCGGGTACGCCGCCCCCGTGGTTGCCGCCCGCCGCCGGTCGAAGACCGCCGGGCAGCGCGTCCCGGTCGGATCGAGCCGCTGGGTGTTCGGGCAGTGGTCCTCGCTGGCCTACTGCCCGGACTTCACCCACCACCCCGTCGAACCGCTGCCCGTCGTGGTGGGCCGGGTCATCGCCGCCCACCGCGCCGGCACCGTCGACTCCGGACAGTGCACAGTATGCGGTGCGGACCGCACCAGACCCCGGGCCTGCACCCGGTGCGGGGTGCACCCGGACGGTCCGGCCGCGCTCTCGGCCCGTTTCCGGCACCCGGACGAAGCCGACCGCTGGCGGCGCACCTGGCAACGAGCCGCACCGTGACCGGCCCCGACGAGTTGTTGCCTACCTCGGCCGACGGGTGTGGTCCTTCGGTGGTTCGGGTGCGGGTGGTTCGGGGATGACGAACAGCATGCGGCGCTCGGCCATCCGCTTGCGGAACCGGCGGATCGGCCCCAGGAGCAGGCCGCCCAGGTCCCAGATCGCCATCCCGACGACCAGGGCCACCAGTGGCCCGGCCACCCAGGCCTGCCAACCGCCCCGGTCGAGCAGGTCCGGGAGTTGTGTCGCGGCGCCGAAACCGGCCAGCAGTCGCCAACCGATCTTCGGTTCGCGCTTGCCCGCCACGCGCACATCCTGGCACCCGCATGCCACCACGCTCGTCCCCCGAAAGGGGCGAACCCCGGGTGCGTCGACCGTGCGCTGATCGACGGCAGGACCGGCGGCGTCAGCGTCCGAGGGCGTGGGTGACGGCGGCCTCGACGTGCAGCCGGGTGGTCGGGAAGACGGGTACGGGGCTGTCGGCCGGACCGATCAGCAGTTCGATCTCGGTGCAGCCCAGGATCACGCCCTGCGCCCCGGCCGCGGTGAGCCGGTCGACGATGTCGAGACAGGAGGCGCGGGACGAGTCGCTGACGATGCCCCGGCACAGTTCGTCGTAGATGACCGAGTGGACCAGGGCGCGGTCGTCTGCCTCGGGTACGAGCACGGTCAGCCCTCGGGCGGTGAGCCGGTCGCGGTAGAAGTCCTGTTCCATGGTGAACGCGGTACCGAGCAGCCCGACCGTACGCAGCCCGGCGGCGAGCACCGCGTCGGCGGTCGTGTCGGCGATGTGCAGCAACGGGATCCGTACGGTGTCGGTGATCCGGTCGGCGACCTTGTGCATCGTGTTGGTGCACAGGACGAGCAGGTCCGCACCGGCCGCTTCGAGCCGACCGGCGGCCGCCGCGAGCAGCTTGCCGGCCTCGTCCCACCGGCCGGTGGCCTGCAGGTGTTCGACCTCGGCGAAGTCGACCGAGTAGAGCAGGCAGCGGGCGGAGTGCAGCGCGCCGAGCCGGTCGCGTACGAGTTCGTTGGCTATCCGGTAGTACTGGGCGCTGCTCTCCCAGCTCATGCCGCCGAGCATCCCGATCATCAACACCCGGTCATGATGACAGCCCCGGTCCTCGCCTCCGGTACGGGATGCGCCGCGTGGGCCGGCCGTGGCATCGACGGCGGGCCCACGCGTACGGCGTCGTCCCTGGTGGGGGCGGCGCCGGGGCGCCCCGTGCACACCGCCCGGGCCGGCGGTGCCGGTGGTTCACCGGGACGGGTCGGATGATCGGGTTACCTGCTTCGGCACCTGTTGATCAACGTTGTGCAGGCTAGCCAGCCTCTCCCCATGAACGGGGGAAGCGCAGATGAAGCCCGTACGACCGGGTCGTGAAACAAGCCCGGCCCGGTCCGGGGCCGGCGGGGCCCGGCGGACGTGGGCCGTCCGGGCGTCGGCGGGTCGACTCCGAGACGTGTCGGCCCCGGTCGATGTCCCTGCCGGTGCGGGCGGCCGGTGGCGGGCCGGGTTTCCCCGGCTCCGGGCCGGTTTCGGGCCTGGTCCGCATCGGTACGGGCGGTGGGTCCCGGGCGGTCGGGCGGGTGTCGCGGTGGTTGCGTTTTTGTCGGGGGCGAGGTGTACTGTCATCAGTAGTTAGAACGCGTGTTCGATTGAGTTGTTGGATCGAGTCGAACGCTCGTCCTGACCACCGGGAGCGGCGTTCGCGGCGTAGTTCCCGGCGTGCGGTTCCGCGGACCGCGCGGGCTCCGGGCACACCAGTCCGGGCCACCAAGGCAGGATCACCGTTCGCCGCCCACGACCCCCGGGCGGCGGGCGGTGACCCCGCCGGGTCAGCCGGCCGGGTGCGGTGTGGGGAAGCACCCACATCCGGCCGGCACCACCGGTGCGTCTTCCTCCGCAGCGGGCTATTCGACAGTGCGTGGCCATCCGGGCTCCCCGCCCGACCGATGGCGACACGGCGGCGACGCGGAGGAGAGTCCCATGCCGACCAGCCCGGTTCAGGTGCCGACGGTGCCGGCGCACATACTGCCGCACCGGACTCCGGCCCAGTTGCTCCTGATTGCCCGACGCGGGCTGGCGGAAGCCGCCCAGACCCGACCCGACGGCCTGCGGTACGCGGCAGCGCACCTGGCCGCCCTGCGCGCCGCCGCGGCGATGCTCGCCGCCCGTGCCCGTCCCGCACCCACCCGCCGCAACCGGGTCACCAGCGTCTGGGCCCTGCTCGTGCTCGTCGCACCCGAGTTGGGGGAGTGGGCCACCTACTTCGCCACCGGCGCGACCAAGCGGGCCGCCGCCGAGGCTGGCATCCCCCGGGTGGTGACCGCCCGGGAGGCCGACGACCTGCTCCGCTCGGCCGAGCAGTTCGTGGCCGTGGTCGAGGCCGCACTCGGCCTGTCCCACCAGCCCGCCATCGACGGACTCGCCGCCTGAGCGGCAACCGAACTCGCACGGACTGACCGGCGGTAACAGAGCAGCACGGATACTTCAAACGGGGATGGGTGAGTTCCATGGCGGGCCGGATGACGGTCGGGTCGGCCGCGTTGGCGGACCTGGTCCGGCCGGCGAGCGCCCCGGACGCCGCCGGTGCGTACCGGACGCTGCCGGTGCTGCCCGAACTGATCGGCCTGCTGCCCAACCGGGGGCTGCGCCGGGGCAGCACGGTGGCGGTCGGCACCGGCCAGCCGGCCCGCAGCGGTGGCACCTCACTGCTGCTGGCGCTGCTCGCCGAGGCATCCCGGGCCGGTTCGTGGTGCGCGGTGGTCGGCGTACCGACCCTCGGCATGGTCGCGGCGGCTGAACTCGGCATCGCGCTGGACCGGCTCGCGCTCGTACCGCACCCCGGCCCCGAGTGGGCAACCGTGGTCGCCGCCCTGATCGACGGGGTCGACGTGGTGGTCATCGCCGTACCGGGCACGGTCAGCGCCACGGTCACCGACCGGCTGGCCGCCCGGGCCCGGCAGCGCGGCAGCGTGCTCCTCCCGTACGGGCAGTGGGCCGGTGCCGACGTCACCCTCCAGGTGGTCGCGGGCGCGTGGGAGGGACTCGGTCAGGGCCGGGGTCGGCTGCGTCGGCGCGAGGTGACCGTCTCCGCCCGGGGGCGGGGTGCCGCCGCCCGCCCCAAGGAGGTCAAGGTCTGGATGCCCGGCGACGACGCCACCCGGGTGGTCAAGCCGGTCGGCGGCACCCGGACGGCCGGATCGTCCGCGGCCTGGCCGGAGCCGGTGTCCCGGCGTACCCCGCTCACCCTGGTCGGGCCGTGAGCCACCCGACCGCGCTCGTCACGGGACGGGGCAGCGCGGGCAGCCCCGTCGAACTAGAATCGAACACATGTTCTAAGGTGGCTCGACGGGCTGGTCGAGAGGGGCGTGATGGGGGGCGGGGCGGGGGAGACCGGGCAGCCGGCACCGGTGCGCACCCTGCTCGTCTGGTGCCCGGACTGGCCGGTCATCGCGGCCGAGATCGTCGACGGGGTGCCGGCGTCGACCCCGGTCGCCGTACTGCACGCCAACCGGGTCCTTGCCTGCTCCACCGCCGCCCGCGCCGAAGGGGTGCGCCGTGGGCTGCGTAAACGGGAGGCGCAGAGCCGCTGCCCGCAACTGATCGTGGTCGACCACGATCCCGGTCGGGACGCCCGCGCCTTCGAGTCGGTGGTCGCCGCGATCGAGGAGGTGGCCGCCGGGGTCGAGGTGATTCGGCCGGGTGTCTGCGCGCTCGCCGCCCGTGGCCCGGCCCGCTACTTCGGCGGCGAGGAACAGGCCGCCGAGCGGATCGTCGAGCACGTCGCCCAGACCTGCCTGGTGGAGAGCCAGATCGGCATCGCCGACGGGCTGTTCGCCGCCGGCCTGGCCGCCCGCACCGGGCAGATCGTCCCGCCCGGCGACGCCCCGAAGTTCCTGGCCGACCTCCCGGTGGAGGCGCTCGGCCGGCCACCCCTGACCGACCTGCTGCGCCGGCTCGGACTGCGTACCCTGGCCGATTTCGCGGCGCTGCCCGCCGGTGACGTACTGGCCCGGTTCGGGTTCGACGCCGCGCTCGCCCACCAGTTGGCGGCCGGTCGCGACCACCGCCGGCTCGCGGTCCGCCGCCCACCACCCGACCTGGCCGTGACCGAGACGTACGACGAACCGCTCGACCGGGTCGACGCCGCCGCGTTCGCCGCCCGTGCCCTCGCCGAACGGCTGCACGAAACCCTCTCCGGGCACGCGCTGGCCTGCACCCGGCTCGGCATCGAGGCGGTCACCGAGCACGGCCAGGAACTGCACCGGGTCTGGCGGCACGACGGCCTGCTCAGCTCCGCCGCCATCGCCGACCGGGTGCGCTGGCAGCTCGACGGCTGGCTCTCCGGGACCAACCGGCGTCCCGGTGCCGGCGGGCGGGTCGCCCCGTCCCGGCCGACCTCGGGGATCATCCGGCTGCGGCTGATCCCCGACGGGCTGCTGGCCCAGGCCGGACTCCAACCGGGACTGTGGGGCGAGACCGGCGCCGAGCGGGACCGGGCGCACCGGGCGCTGAGCCGGGTGCAGGGCATCCTCGGCCCCGAGTCGGTGCTCACCGCGGTGCTCGGTGGTGGGCGGTCCGACGCCGACCGGGCCCGGCTGGTGCCGTGGGGCGACGAGCGGACCCCGGGCCGACCGGCGGAGCCGCCCTGGCCGGGGCGGTTGCCGCCGCCGGCACCGGCGGTGGTGCTGGCCGCGCCGCTGCCCGCCGCGGTCTACGACGACGCGGGTGAGCCGGTCACGGTGACCGCCCGGTTGCAGGTCAGTGCCGCCCCGGCTCGGCTGGTGGTGGGCACCGCCGCGCCGGTCGAGATCGTCGGCTGGGCCGGGCCCTGGCCGCTGGACGAACGTTGGTGGGCACCTGCCGAGTCCCGGCGCCGGGCCCGTTTCCAGGTCCGGCTCGCCGACGGGGGTGCGCTGCTGCTCTCCCTCGCCGGTGGGCAGTGGGCGGTGGAGGCGGTCTATGACTGACCACACCACCGGGCGGGGCGGTGCTCGCCGGTGAGCTTCCACAACCCGAAGATGCCCTGGTCGGAGCTGGAACGTACGCTGTCGGGCCGGCGCAAGGCGGGCGACGGGCCGGCCGGTCACCTGCACGTGGTGGACCCGCTCGCCGACGAGGCACCGGCCAGCCGGCGGCGAGAGCGTTACGCCTCACCGGCGCTGCCGATCACGCCCCCCGACGCCACCGTCCCGTACGCCGAACTGCACGCGCACACCAACTTCAGCTTCCTCGACGGGGCCAGCCACCCGGAGGAGATGGCCGAGGAGGCGGCCCGGTTGGGGCTGACCGCGCTCGCGGTGACCGACCACGACGGGTTCTACGGCGTGGTCCGGTTCGCCGAGGCGGCTCGGGCCCTGCACCTGCCCACCATCTTCGGCGCCGAACTCTCCCTCGGCCTGCCCGGACCGGCCAACGGTGAACCGGATCCGCTCGGCCGGCACCTGCTGGTGCTCGCGCACGGCCCGGAGGGGTACGCCCGACTGGCCCGGACCATCGCCCGCGCCCAGTTGCGCGGCGGTGAGAAGGGCCGCCCGGTCTACGGCGCCCACCGGAACGGGCCGGGAGGTGACACCACCGGCGGTGCCGGCCCGGGCGTGACGGGTGCGGGCGGTGGCGGCCGTGCGGGGCGTACCGGCCGGTCCCGTGCGGGGCGGACCGGCGGCCGGTCCGGGGCGGGGCGGACCGGTGACACCCTTCCGCTGGTCGACACCGGTGCGCTGATCGGCGCCGACCTGGAGGAGATCGCCGCCGACCTGCGCGACCACGTGCTGGTGCTCACCGGCTGCCGCAAGGGGCCGGTGCCGGCGGCGCTGCTCACCGAGGGAGTCGACGCGGCGGCCCGGGAACTGGACAGGTTGACCGCGCTGTTCGGGGCGGAGACGGTGGCGGTGGAGCTGACCGACCACGGCGACCCGACCGACTCCGACCGCAACGACGCCCTCGCCGAGCTGGCCGCCCGCGCCGGACTGCCCACCGTGGCCACCAACAACGTGCACTACGCGACCCCGTCGCGGCGGCGGCTGGCCACCGCGCTGGCGGCCGTGCGGGCCCGGCGCAGCATGGACGAACTCGACGGCTGGCTGCCGGCGGCGGCCACCGCGCACCTGCGCTCCGGGGCCGAGATGGCGGACCGGTTCGCCGCCTACCCCGGTGCGGTGGCGCGGGCTGCCCGGTTCGGCGCCGAGCTCGCCTTCGACCTGCAACTCGTCGCGCCCGACCTGCCCGCCCACCCGGTGCCGTCCGGGCACACCGAGATGAGCTGGCTGCGCCAGTTGACCATGGACGGGGCGCTGGAGCGCTACGGCCCGCGCGAGGCCCACCCGCAGGCGTACGAGCAGCTCGAACACGAGTTGAAGATGATCGACGAGCTGGGTTTCCCGGGTTACTTCCTGGTGGTGCACGACATCGTCACGTTCTGCCGGCGCAACAACATCTACTGCCAGGGGCGCGGCTCGGCGGCGAACTCGGCGGTCTGTTACGCGCTGCGGGTCACCAACGTCGACGCGGTCCGGCACCACCTGCTCTTCGAGCGTTTCCTCGCCCCGGAACGCGACGGGCCGCCCGACATCGACGTGGACATCGAGTCCGACCGGCGCGAGGAGGTGATCCAGTACATCTACACGAAGTACGGCCGGGAGCACACCGCGCAGGTCGCGAACGTGATCTCGTACCGGCCCCGGTCGGCGGTGCGGGACATCGCCAAGGCGTTCGGTTTCTCGCCCGGTCAGCAGGACGCCTGGAGCAAGCAGATCGACCGCTGGGGTGAGGTGGCGAACGTGGACGTCGAGGAGATCCCCGAGCACGTCGTCGCGTACGCCAACGAGTTGCAGACTTTTCCTCGGCACCTGGGCATCCACTCCGGTGGCATGGTGATCTGCGACCGGCCGGTGATCGAGGTCTGCCCGGTGGAGTGGGGGCGGATGCCCGGCCGCAGTGTGCTCCAGTGGGACAAGGACGACTGCGCCAACGCCGGGTTGGTCAAGTTCGACCTGCTCGGGCTCGGCATGCTCTCCGCGCTGCACTACGCGTACGACATGATCGGGTCCACGCTCGACCTGAGCAGCATGTCGCTGGACGACCCCGAGGTCTACGACATGCTCTGCCGGGCCGACTCGGTCGGGGTGTTCCAGGTGGAGAGCCGGGCCCAGATCGCCACCCTGCCCCGGCTCAAGCCCCGTGAGTTCTACGACCTGGTGGTCGAGGTGGCGCTGATCCGGCCGGGACCGATCCAGGGCGGCTCGGTGCACCCGTACATCCGGCGCAAGAACGGGCAGGAGGAGGTCACGTACGCCCACCCGCTGATGCGTAACGCGCTGGAGAAGACGCTCGGGGTGCCGTTGTTCCAGGAGCAGCTGATGCAGCTCGCGATCGACCTGGCCGGTTTCGACGCGGCCGGTGCCGACCAGTTGCGCCGGGCGATGGGGTCGAAGCGGTCGACCGAGCGGATGGACCGGATCTCCGGGCGGCTCTACGCCGGCATGGCCGAGCGGGGCATCACCGGTGAGCTGGCCGACGACGTTTTCCTCAAGCTTTCCGCGTTCGCCAGCTTCGGCTTCCCGGAGAGCCACGCGATGAGTTTCGCCTACCTGGTCTACGCCTCCTCCTGGCTCAAGCGTTACTACCCGGCCCCGTTCCTGGCCGCGCTGCTCAACGCCCAGCCGATGGGTTTCTACTCGCCGCAGACCCTGGTCGACGACGCCCGCCGGCACGGTGTCGAGGTACGCCGGCCGGACATCAACGCAAGCGGCGCCCAGGCGGTGCTGGAGTCCACCCCGCAGACCCGGTGGGGCAGCGCGCCCGGTGAGCCGTCGCACCGGTGGGGGCTGGGCGGCCCGGCGGTGCGCCTGGGGCTGGCCGGGGTGCGCACCGTCGGCGTCGACCTGGCGGAGCGGATCGAGGCGGAACGGACCGCGCACGGCCCGTACGCGGACATGCCGGACCTGGTTCGTCGGGTCGGCCTGCCGGCCGCGCAGCTGGAGGCGCTGGCCACCGCGGACGCCTTCGCGTGTTTCGGGCTGAGCCGGCGGGCGGCTCTCTGGGCGGCCGGTGCGGCGGCGCAGGAGAAGCCGGGCCGGTTGCCGGGCACGGTGGCCGGGGCGGCCGCGCCCACCCTGCCGGGCATGTCGGCGGTGGACCGGCTGGTCGCCGACGTGTGGGCCACCGGGCTCTCCCCGGAGAGTCATCCGGCCCGGTTCGTCCGGGACCGGCTCGACGCGCTCGACGCGGTGCCGATCGCGAAGCTGGGCCAGGTGGAGTCGGGTCGGCGGGTCCGGGTCGGCGGCATCGTCACCCACCGGCAGCGACCGGCCACCGCGGGTGGGGTGACGTTCCTGAACCTGGAGGACGAGACCGGGATGCTCAACGTGATCTGTTCGCCGGGGCTGTGGCAGCGCTACCGGAAGGTGGCCCGGACCAGCAACGCGCTGGTCGTGCGGGGCCGGCTGGAGCGGGCCGAGGGGGTGACGAACCTGATCGCCGACCGGCTGGACACGATCACCGCCCCGGTCACGCCCGCCTCCCGCGACTTCCGCTGACCCCTTCGCGCGGGGGTGGCCTAGGCTCGTCCGGGTGGAGCGAACACAGATCGGGTCCGGCGCGGTGCGCGGCCGGCCGGCGCCAGCAACCGGGCCGTACCCGGCCCCGCGTACCGCAGTGGTCTGGGCGGTGCTGCGTCGGGAACTCGACCGGCTCGCTGGGCGGGCACTGACCGTGCTGGATGTCGGCGGCGGCACCGGCGGCTTCGCCGTACCGCTGGCCGAGGCCGGGCACCGGGTGACCGTGGTCGACGCCAGCCCGGACGCGCTCGCCGCGCTGACCCGGCGGGCCGCCGAGGCGGGGGTGGCCGATCGGATCCAGGCCGTGCAGGGGGACGGGGACGCGCTCGCCGGGCTGGTCGAGCCGGCCGGCGCGGACCTGGTGCTCTGCCATGCCGTGCTGGAGGTGGTCGACGATCCGGCCGGTGTGGTGGCGGCGGTGGCGACCGCGTTGCGCCCCGGTGGGGCGGCCAGTGTGCTGGTCGCGAGCCGGGCGGCGGCCGTACTGAGCCGGGCGATGAACGGGCACCTCGACGTCGCCGCCGCGCTGCTCGCCGACCCGGACGGGTGCGCCGGGCCGCGGGACACGCTGCGGCGGCGTTACGACGCGGAGACCGCCGCCGCGCTGCTCGGCGCCGCCGGGCTGCGGGTGGAGCAGACCCACGGCGTACGCGTCTTCGCTGATTTGATCCCCGCCGCCGCTGCCGACGGTGACCCGCAGGCGCTGCTGGACCTGGAGATCGCCGCGGCGGCCCGCCAGCCCTACCGGGACCTGGCCGCCCAGTTGCACCTCTTCGCCCGCCGCCCCGAATGACCGGTCCGTCCGCCCAGCCAGAGCGCGCGGCCTGGCCTGATGCGGTGCCGCTGCCGTTCGGTGCCGCCGGTCCGTTCGACCAGGTACGGCCGGAGTACGGCGGGGACAGCCTCGCCGACGTGCTGCCCAGTGCGCTGGCGGTGCTCGGGGTGCCGGGGGCGCCGGATCCGCTGGGCCTGGCCGCCCAGCTCGCGGGCGTACGCCGGATAGCGGTCCTGCTGGTCGACGGACTCGGCTGGTACCAGTTGCCGACCGCGGCGCCGTACGCGCCGGTGCTGGCCGACCTGGCTGCCCGGTCCGGTCGGCCGCTCACCAGCGGGTTCCCGTCGACCACCCCGACCAGTTTGGTCAGTCTCGGCACCGGGGCGGCGCCGGGCGCGCACGGGGTGCTCGGTTTCCGGGTCAACGTGCCGGGCAGCGACCGGGTGCTCACCCACATCAACTGGTCCGGTACGGCCGACGATCCCCGCGCGCCGGACCCGGATCCCCGTAGCTGGCAACCGTTGCCGACCCAGTTCGAGCTGGCCGAGGCGGCCGGGGTGGCGGTGACCGTGGTGAGTCGTCCCGAGCATGCCGGCAGCGGCCTGACGGTGGCGGCGAACTCCGGTGGCGTCTACCGGGGCGCCGCCGAGGTGGACACGCTGGCCACCGAGATGTTGGCCGCGCTGACCGCCGGGCCCGGTCCCACCCTGGTCTCCGGTTACCACCCGGACATCGACAAGCACGGGCACCTGACCGGGGTGGACTCGACCGCCTGGCGGGATGCGGCGGCTGACCTGGACCGGCTGCTCGACCGGTTGGTCCACGGGCTGCCGGCCGATGCCGCGTTGCTGGTCACCGCCGACCACGGGCAGCTCAACGTGCCGCCGGACCGGCGGTTCGACATCGACCTCGATCCGCGGCTGCGGGCCGGGGTACGGGTGGTGGCGGGCGAACCGCGGGCCCGCTACCTGCACACCCTGCCGGGGGCGGTGGACGACGTGCTGGCCGCCTGGACCGAGGTGCTGGGGCCGGCGGCGTGGGTGGCGCCGAGAGCGGAGGCGGTCGCCGCCGGCTGGTTCGGCCCGGTGCCGGAGGCACACCTGGCCCGGATCGGCGACGTGGTCGTCTGCTGCCACGACTCGTACGTGGTCCTCGCCAGCCGCACCGACGCCCCCATCGAGGCGAAGCTGGTGGCGTACCACGGTTCCTGGACCGCCACCGAAATGACCATCCCCCTCCTCCTCGCCCGCCCCTGACTCCTAAGACCGCGCCCCTCGGCGCGTCCTCGGCGCGCACCTCGGAGGGGGAGGGGAGGTGGGGAATGGCGTGTTCGGCGTGCTGGATTGGGATAGTTTCAGGTGATTCGTGTAGCTGGTTGTGGGTGAGGTCTGGGGGCGGGGAGTGGATACCGAGGTGACGTTGCGGGTGGACGGGACCACCTACACGCTGGGGGTGGACACCCGGACCACGCTGCTGGACGCGCTGCGGGAGCGACTCGGCATCACCAGCCCCAAGAAGGGCTGTGACCACGGGCAGTGCGGCGCCTGCACGATCCTGCTCGACGGCTGGCGGTCCAATAGCTGCCTCGCCCTCGCCGTGGCCCACGACGGAGCGGAGATCACCACCGCCGCCGGGCTGGCCGTGGACGGCACCCTGCACCCGATGCAGGAGGCGTTCGTCGAGTGTGACGCCTTCCAGTGCGGCTACTGCACCCCCGGCCAGATCGTCTCCGCGGTCGGCATGCTGGACGAGGTCGACTCCGGCTGGCCGAGCGCGGTGACCGCCGCCGGTGACGTCGAGGTGGTGCTCGACGAGGCGGAGATCCGGGAACGGATGAGCGGCAACATCTGCCGCTGCGCCGCGTACGCGAACATCGTGCCCGCCATCGCCCGGGTGGCCCGGCGATGAGGCCGCTGCGCTACGCCCGCGCACAGGACGTACCCCAGGCGGTACGGATGCTCGCCGAGGCGCCGTACGGGGCGTACCTCGCCGGCGGGACGAACCTGGTGGACCTGATGAAACTCGGTGTGGCCACACCGGAACTGCTGGTCGACGTACGACGGCTGACCTCCGAGCGGATCGAGGACCTGCCCGACGGCGGCATCCTGGTCGGCGCCGCGGTACGCAACAGCGAACTCGCCGCCGACCCGACGATCCGTACCCGCTATCCGGTGCTCTCCCAGGCGTTGCTCGCCGGTGCCTCCGGCCAGTTGCGCAACCTCGCCACCACCGGCGGGAACCTGCTCCAGCGCACCCGCTGCCCGTACTTCCAGAACATCACCACCCCGTGCAACAAGCGGGTTCCCGGCACCGGCTGCTCGGCCCTCGACGGCCACCAGCGGGACCTGGCGATCCTCGGCGCCTCGCCGGAGTGCGTCGCCACCCACCCATCGGACATGGCGGTCGCGCTCGCCGCACTCGACGCGGTGGTGCGGACCCGTGGACCGGACGGCGACCGGAGCATCCCGGTGACCGAACTGCACCGGCTGCCCGGCGAGGAGCCCGGCCGGGACACCGTGCTGCGACACGGCGAGCTGATCATCGATGTGGAACTGCCGCCGCTCGGCTTCGCCGCGAACTCCCGCTACCGCAAGGTCCGCGACCGGGCGTCGTACGCGTTCGCCCTGGTCTCGGTGGCCGCGGCGGTCGACGTGGTGGACGGTGTCGTACGCGACGTGCGGCTCGCCCTCGGCGGGGTGGCGCACAAGCCGTGGCGGGCCAGCCGGGCCGAGGACCTGCTTCGGGGAGCCCCGGCGATCGAGCACAGCTTCGCCGAGGCCGCCGACGCCGAACTGGCAGCCGCGCGTCCGCTGCCCGGCAACGCGTTCAAGGTGCCGCTGGCCCGCGCGGTCATCATCCGTACCCTGCTCGACCTCACCGCGGACCTGGCGGAGGACGGCCGGTGAGCGGGGCAGACCGGCGCCGTGGGGCGGCCGAAGGCGACCGACGGGAGGGCAGGTAGATGACGATCACGCCACGGGCGATCGGCCGGCCGATGAGCCGGATCGACGGCCCGGACAAGGTGCGGGGTATGGCCCGGTACGCCTTCGAGCACCCGGTCGAAGCGCCGCTCTACCTCTACCCGGTGCAGTCCACCATCGCCACCGGCCGGATCACCTCCATCGACACCGTCGCCGCCTGCGCCGAACCGGGAGTGGTGGCCGTACTCACCCACGACAACGCGCCCCGGCTGGACAAGGTGGAGAGCGGCGAGCACGTCATCCTCCAGTCGGACCGGGTCGCCTTCCGGGGCCAGTTCATCGGCGCGGTGGTGGCCGAAACCCCGGAGACCGCCCGGTACGCCGCCGGCCTGGTCCGGTTCACCTACGCCGCCGGTCAGCCCGACCTGAACCTGCGGGTGGACCGGAGCGACTTCACGGTGCCGGCGCAGGTGTTGCCCCAGTTCCCGATGAACACCAGCCAGGGAGACGTCGACACCGCGCTCGCCACGGCGGCGGTCACCCTGGACGCGACGTACACCACGCCGATGGTCCACCACAATCCGATGGAGCCGCACAGTACGGTCGCGCACTGGACCGACAACCGGCTCACCCTCTACGTCTCCAGCCAGGGGGTCTACCGGGTCAAGCAGGTGGTGATGGCCCTGTTCACGCTCGAAGCCGACCAGGTACGGGTGATCTCCCGGCACGTCGGCGGTGGATTCGGCTCCAAGGTGCTGCCGCGCGCGGACGTGGTGCTGGCGATCATGGCTGCCCGGATGCTGCCCGGTCGGCCGGTGAAGTTCGCGCTCACCCGCCAGCAGATGTTCGCCCAGGTGGGCTACCGCACCCCGACCATCCAGCGGGTCCGGCTCGGCGCCGACGGCGCGGGTCGGCTGGTGGCGATCGAGCACGGTTCGGTCGAGCAGACCTCCAGGGTGGTCGAGTTCGCCGAGCACGCCACTCGGATGACGCAGAGCGTCTACGCCGCCCCGCACCGGCGCAGCTCGCAGCGGCTGGCGGCGTTGGACGTACCGACGCCGAGCATCATGCGCGCGCCGGGGGAGACACCCGGCATGTGGGCGCTGGAGTCGGCGATGGACGAGATGGCGATCGCCTGCGGGTTGGACCCGATCGAGTTCCGGATCCTCAACGAGCCGAGCGTGCACCCCACCACCGGCCTGCCGTTCTCCAGCCGGAACCTGGTCGAGTGCCTGCGTGAGGGGGCCCGGCGGTTCGGCTGGGACCGGCGTGATCCGATGCCGCGCAGCCGCCGGGAGGCGGGCTGGCTGGTCGGTACGGGGGTGGCCGCGTCGACGTACGGGGTGCTGAGCTTCCCCGGTTCGGTGGCCCGGATCCGGCTCGGCTCCGACGCCCGGTACGCGGTCGAGATCGCGGCCGCCGACATCGGCACCGGTGCCTGGACCGCACTGACCCAGATCGCCGCGGACGCGCTGCAGGTCGAGGTCGACCGGATCGATCTCGCGATCGGCGACACCGCGCTGCCGATGGCCACGGGTGCCGGTGGTTCTACCGGGATCACCTGCTGGGGGTCGACGATCGTGGCGGCAGCCGAACAGTTCCGCCGGACCCTGGCCGAGCAGTACGGCGGGCAGGTCCCGCCGGACGGGCTGGAGGTCGAGGCGGCGATGCCGGTGAACCCGAACATCGGGAAGTTCGCGATGGACAGCTTCGGCGCCCAGTTCGCCGAGGTACACGTACACGCGGAGACCGGTGAGGTGCGGGTGCCCCGGCTGCTCGGTGTCTTCGCCGTCGGGAAGGTGATCAACGCGAAGACCGGGCGGTCACAGCTGATCGGCGGCATGACCATGGGACTGTCGATGGCGTTGCACGAGCACAGCGTGCTCGATCGTCGGTTCGGGCATGTGGTGAACCAGGACCTGGCCCAGTATCACGTGGCGAGCAACGCGGACGTGGGTTCGGTGGAGGCGTACTGGGTCGACGAGCACGATCCGTACGTGAATCCGATGGGGTCGAAGGGGATGGGTGAGATCGGGATCGTGGGGACGGCGGCGGCTGTGGGTAATGCTGTGTTCCACGCTACGGGGGTTCGGGTTCGGGATTTGCCTCTGACTTTGGACAAGCTTTTGGGGCGGCTCTAGGTCGTGGGGGGTGGGGTTGGGGGCGGCGTGCCCCGCGAAGGCCGTCAAGCTTGATCCCTTCGCGGGTCACGCCGCCCCCAACCCCTTCCGGCTTGCTCCGGTCGGGGTGGCGGCGGGTGTGTCTTGGCACGATCGGCTTTGGGTACGGCTTCAGTTGGGTGCTTGGGTGCGGAGTGGGTTGACGGCGTCCCCCGATGCTTGCGCCGTCAACGGTCGGGCATTGGCGGTAACTGCGTCAGGCGGTGGCCTCATCCAGGCGGGTTAGGTGGGTGGGGGTTAGTTTCAGGTCCAGGGCGGGGAGGGCGGCCTCGTACTGGGGGAGGGTTCTCGGGCCGATCAGGGGGACCAGGGTGGGATTGTCCTGGTGTAGGAGCCAGGCCAGGACTAGCTGGTTCGGGGTGACGTCGAGTTCGGCGGCGATCGTGTCCAGTACGGCGAGCCGGGCGGTCGAGTCGGCTCCCCGGTACGGGTCGAGTACGGGGTGCTCGCGGCGTTTGGTGGCGTCGTCGTAGCTGCCCTTGAGGATCGGCGAGTACGCGACCAGGGTCAGGTCGTCGTGCGCCCGCAGGTAGTCGAGCTGTTCGTCGTCGACGATCGCGGAGTGGTCCACGCCAGGGCGGCGGCGCAGGTAGGAGTGCTGCTGCTGGAGGGCGACCGGTGCCGGCCAGCCGTACCGGTCGCAGAGCTGGCGGATGCTCTCCAGCCGCCAGGTGTGCACGTTGGACCAGCCGAGGTAGCGGACCTTGCCGGCGGCGACGAGGCCGGCGAGTGCCTCCAGGGTCTCCTCCAGTGGGGTGGAGCGGTCGTCGACGTGCACGTAGTAGAGGTCGACGTGGTCGGTGCCGAGGCGGCGCAGGCTGTCGTCGAGTTCGCGGCGTACGGTGTCGGCTCCGGCGCCGGAATAGCTGTCGCGGGACTCGGCGCGGCCGCTGAGCACGGCGGCCGGGTCGGCCACCCAGGCGGTGCCCTTGGTGGCGAGGAACACCTGGTCGCGGCGCCCGGAGCGGGCGAACCAGCGGCCCAGCAGGGACTCGCTCTCGCCGCCCCGGAACGGTGGTCCGGGCCACCAGGCGTAACAGTTGGCGGTGTCGAGGAAGGTGCCGCCGGCGTCGAGGTAGTGGTCGAGCATCGCGTACGACGACTCCTCGTCGGTCATCGTGCCCATCAGCATGCAGCCGAGCGCGAGCTGGCTGACCTGCTCGCCGGTGCGGCCCAGAGCGACGGTTTGCATCGAGGGAACTCCGTTCGGTGAGGGGATCAGGGGGGCCACGATATGAGTTGAGGTGCGCTCGAAGTCAAGGGTTGACCTGACCGGGGGCGGGCTGTCGTACCGGGGGGCTAGCCTGCGGTTATGGGGCGGAGCCAAGCGGTGCGGGGCAACGGTGATCCGCGCTTCGGTCCGGATGGTGACGACGAGGGTTGCTCGATCCTGCACGTCGACATGGACGCGTTCTTCGCGGCGGTGGAGGTGCGCAAGCGGCCGGAACTGGCCGGTCGGCCCGTCGTGGTCGGCGGGATCGGCCCGCGCGGCGTGGTCAGCTCGGCCAGCTACGAGGCCCGGCGGTACGGGGTGCGCAGCGCGATGCCGTCGATGCGGGCGCGGGCGCTCTGCCCGCACGCGGTGTTCCTGCCGCCGGACTTCACGGAATACTCGGCCGCCTCCCGTGCGGTGATGGAGATCTTCCGTTCGGTCACCCCGCTGGTGGAGCCGCTGTCGCTGGACGAGGCGTTTCTCGACGTGTCCGGGGCCCGGAGGCTGCTGGGGCGGCCGGCGCAGATCGCTCGGATGATCCGGGCCCGGGTGGCCGAGCAGGAGCGGATCACCTGCTCGGTCGGGGTGGGGCCGACCAAGTTCATCGCCAAACTCGGTTCGACCCGGGCCAAGCCGGACGGGCTGCTGGTGGTGCCGGCCGGGCTGGTGCTCGAATTCCTGCATCCGCTGCCGGTCGAGGCGCTCTGGGGGGTGGGGGAGCGCTCGGCGGAGACGCTGCGCCGGCTCGGGCTGACCACCGTCGGGCATCTTGCCCAGGCCAGGGTGGAGATGTTGCGGGGGGCGTTGGGTGAGGCGGCGGCCCGGCACCTGCACGAGTTGGCCTGGGGGCGCGACCCGCGCGGGGTCAGCCCGGAGCAGGTGGAGAAGTCGATCGGCGCCGAGGTCACCTTCGACACCGACATCGGCGACCCGGAGTTGATCCGGCGGGCGCTGCTGGCGCTGGCCGAGAAGGTCGGCGTACGGCTGCGGCGGGCGGGCCAGGTGGGGCGAACGGTGTCGATCAAGGTACGGCTGTCCGACTTCCGTACGGTGAACCGGTCCCGGACGTTGAGCGGTGCGACGGACGTCGCGCATGAGCTGTTCGAGGTTTCCTGGGCCCTGTTCGTCGCGCTCAACGTGACTGACCGGATCCGGCTCGTGGGGATACGTATGGAGGGGTTGACCGACGAGCGGGCAACTCCCAGACAGCTCAGTCTCGGCGAGCCGGAGCATGGTTGGCGGGACGCGGAGGCGGCGGCAGACGCCGCGGCGGCCCGTTTTGGCCGTGCGATCGTGCGTCCCGCGAGTCTCTTGGGGCGTGATGACCTGCGCCGGACGGAAAATCAGGCGCGACCGTAGGTCGTCCCGCTTTCCGAGCGCCGACCCCCCTCGTAGACTTGCGCTAAGCAGCCGGTTGGCTGCCACGGTCTGTCGGTCCGACCGGACCGACTCAACGTGACCGGGGAGGAGTGCCGTGCCGCTCTCGGAGCACGAGCAGCGGCTGTTCGAGCAGATCGAACAGTCGCTTGCCGAGGACCCCAAATTCGCCTCGGCTGTGCGTGCCAGCGACCCGCGTTTCCACGCGCGACGTCGCCTGCTCGTCGCCGCTGGCGTGATCATCGCTGGCCTTGCACTGGTCGTTTACGGCACGGTGGACAAGACTCCGCTTATCGGAGTGGCTGGCTTCGTGGTCATGCTGGGCGCGGCCGCGTTTGCGATGCAGTCCCATCGCAAGGCGCAAACGCCCGACCTGCGCGTGGTTGGTGGTTCGACCAGCCGGCGTACGCGTGGTCGGCGGATGTCATTGCTCGACCGTCTTGAGGACCGGTGGCGGCAACGGCCGGAAGGCCATCGCTGACACCGGATGGTTCCGCCTTCGCGGGTTCGCCCGCGAGGCGGCCAACCGGACACCCTCGGCGGTATCCGGTTGATGCTTTTTGTTCGTCTTTCGGGTGTTTTGTCTGTTAAGTCAAATTTTGCGCGGGTTCACCGGCTGTGGGTGAACCACTCCCGGTAACACCGCATCGCCCGCCGCCGCCCGGCGGGTCGGTGCCCCGGTCGTCAGAAACCCGTGGTGCCCGCTACCGAACTGGTAGCGGGCACCACGGGTTTCTGCTTGCCGACCGTTCCTACCGGGCCGCCCGGTTGGCGAGCAGTCGCCGCGGGCTCCACCGCAGCAGACCCTCGCGGAGCTGCGAGTTCGCCGTGACGAACCGGCCCGACCCGTCCATGATCGCCAGGCGCCAGCGCAGCAGCACCGACGGCGGCAGCACCGCGGCCAGCAGCCGGGTACGCCGGTCGGCCCGAGCCCGCAGGGACTCGCGGATCGCCCGCAGGGCCGGGTTCAGCTCACTGCCGGCGAGCGGGGCGCGGGCGTACCGGGCCCGCTCCTCGGCCCGACCGAGCAGCCGGGCGGCGTCCGCCCCGGTGACACTGAGCCCCTCGGTCACCAACCGGTCGGCGGTCGCCCGAGGCGTCTCCGTCCGGTCCACCGTGACCCGGAAGTCGACCATCGTGTCGATCAACTCGTCCCAGGCCGCGTGGGCGTCGGCACGGGCCCGATCGGCCTCGGCCCCGGTTGCCACTACCTGGACCACACCCGGTGGCGGATCACCCTCGGCCGGGGCCAGCGCGGTTGCGGTCGCCGCGACCGTCGCCACCTGCCGGCGCCGTCGCAGCGACGAGCGCAGCAGCGCCGGTACGGCGAGCAGCAGAACCAGCACCAGCACCCCACCACCGGCCCAGTACGGCCACGTGGTCGAGGTGCCGGACAGTGAACCGTCGCCGCCCACGATCCCGTCGTCGAAGGCACCACGGTCCAGCCGGTCGTCCGGGTTCGGTGCGGCCGTGGAGCCCACGCCCGGTGCCGCGCTCGGCACCGCCGCCGGGGCGACCGGATCGGGCTGGTCGGTGTCCGGCGCGTACTCGGTCCGGGTGGAGCCGGTCACGTTCGCCGCCGGGGTGGCGTCGAACGGGACCCAGCCGACGCCGGAGAAGTAGACCTCGGTCCAGGCGTGCATGTTCAGGTTGGTCAGCGTGTACGTGTTGTCCTGCCGGCCGCTGCCGACGGTGAAACCGAACGCCACCCGGCTGGGGATGTCGGCCGCCCGGACCAACCAGGCCAGCGCCGCCGCGTACTGCTGGCAGAAGCCGACCTTGCTGGTGAGGAAGTTGACGATGTCCTCGCCGCTGGTGCCGCCCTGGGTGCTGAGGCTGTAGCTGAACCCGTTCTGCCGGGAGAAGTAGTCGTAGAGCGCGCGGACCTTCGCGTACTGCGTCTGCTTTCCCTCGGTCAGCCGGGCCACCAGTTCGTCCACCTGCGGCACCGGCGGTACGTCGGTGAACTGCCGCTGGATCGGGTCGCTGCGGGTCAGCGGCGGCACCGCCTCCAGCACCTTCTGGGTGTAGGCCGACCGGACATAGTCGAACGAGTATTTCTTGCCCTTGGACTGCCGCCGGTTGGAGAAGACGGTCTGGGTGCCCCGGTCGTAGAGCCAGTTCGAGTCGAGGTTCTGCACCGCCACCGGGTTGGCGTAGATCGGTAGCAGCGGCATGTTGAAGTTCGTCACCTCGACCTGAGCCCGGTAGGTCTGGAACGACACTCCGGGTGCGGCCGAGGCGCGCGGGTCGGGAATCTTGTTCACCGGTATCCCGGTCGGCGTACGGACCTCGAAGCCGCCCGAACGCAACTGGTCCGCTGCACCGAAGCGCAGGTAGAACGGGTCGGGCTCGTTCGTGGTGACCTTCACGTAGTCGGTGACCGTGGTCTGGTTGAGCTGCCCGCGCAGGGCCGCGAACAACTGGACCCCACCACCGGCGCCGCCCCGGCCGTTGCCCTCGCCGACCCCGGTGCCGCTGTTGTTGAAGCGGTTGAGCAGCCCGTTGGTCATCTGCGGTGCGGCCAGCGGCAGCAGCACCGCGATCACCACCCCGACCACCGCGAGCCGCCGGCCCGCCGCCGCCAGCGGCGACGGTTCCCAGATGTCGACGTCGCGCCCGTCACCGGTGAACCGGCGACCGAAGTGCCGGACCCGGTTGACGTTGTCGGCCACCAGCAGCCAGAGGAAGCCGATCGCGCCGACGATGAACGGCAGCGCCGGTACGTTCTCGACGTACACCGCGACCGGCACCGAGTAGATGGCCAGCATCGGCAGCCCGGCCAGCGCCGGCCGGCGTAGCCCGACGGTGAGCAGGTCCACCACGATCGCGACCGAGCCCACCCCCAGTACGGTCACGAACAGCAGCCCGTCGGTGTCCGGGACCTTCACCCCGTACGAGCGCATGTCCCCGGCGGAGGCGTTGAGCAGCGCGCCGAAGTGGGCGATCGTGTCGGGCGTGGGCAGGACGCCGAGCAGTTCGCTGCCGCTGCCGAACAGCCAGGTCAGGCCGAGCAGCAGCGCGCCGAGCATGCTCAGCACCTGGGCCCAGACCGGCGCCCGCAGCGACCGGGTCAGGGTGGCGACCCCGGCGATCAGCGCGACCGCGAGCGTCGACTGGAGCAGCCAGGTCCACCGCTCGAAGATCGCCGACAGCGGCGCGGCGGAGAGCAGGGTGGCCGCCGCCGCGACGAACCCGAGATGACGTCGTCCCCTCATCGCATCCCTCCGGCAACCGTCTCGGCCATCGCGGCCCGCCAGGCGAAGCCCTGCGATCCGCGCGCGGCCTGCGGCCACAGTGCGGGCAACCGGCTGCCGTGTTCGACCCCGATCACCCGCCAGCCGCTCTGCATCAGGCCCAGTACGGCGGCGCCGTGGGCGTTGTCGGCCTCGGTCCGCGCCGGTGCCGGCAGGGTGAGCCAGGTGCTGCTGTCCACCAGGAACGCGAGGCAGGTCGCGCCGTTGCCCCGCAGCCCGGCCAGCACCTCGGCCTCGGCGGAGCTCAGCGTGCCCAGGATGGCGATGATCAGCCCACCGTCGGACCGTTGCCGGACCCGTTCGACCAGGGTCGCCACGTCACCCCGCTGGGACAGCCGGACGTCGGCGAGGTGGTCCAGCAGCAGGCCCTCGCCGCCGCCCTCGTTCGCGTCGGCGTCCATCCCGGAACCGGTGACCAGCCGCAGCTTGTAGCCGGACTGGCGCAGGTGCACGGCGACGCTGGCGGCGGCCGAGACCGCCCACTCGAAGCTGGCGGTGGGCCCCTCGCCCCGGTGCGCCGTCGCCCTGGTGTCCAGCACCACGGTCGCCCGGCTCTCCCAGGGCTGCTCCTCGCGCCGCACCATCAGCTCGCCGGTACGGGCGGTGGACTTCCAGTGCACCCGGCGCAGGTCGTCGCCGCGCCGGTACTCCCGGGTCGCCGCGTCGTCCTCGCCGTGCACCGCCACCGACCGGGCCCGGCTGTCGCCGGTGCCGGCGTACTCGCCGGCCAGCCGGACCTGGGGCAGGGCGGTGACCTGGGGGATGACGGTGAGCCGGTCGACGCTGGGGAACGCCCGGGTCAGCTCGCAGAGCCCGAACGGGTCGGTCAGCCGGACCACCAGCGGGCCGACCTCGTACCGACCGCGTACGTCGGCGCGCACCGTGTACGCGACCGAGCTGGCCTGGTGCGCGCCGAGCCGTTCCAGCACCACCCGGGGCCGGCTGCCCAACGCGTACGGCAGCCGGTCCTCCAGCAGCAGGGTCCCGGTCGGCAGCCGGGACATGTTCTGCAGGCGCAGCACCACGCGGGAACTGGCACCGATCGGCACCCGCTGCGGTTCAAGCGACCGGCTGCAGGCCAGCTTGTACCGGCTGCGGCCGACGTACGCGGCGGCCAGCAGCGGCAGGACGCCGAGCAGCACGGCCACCCGGAGCAGGTCCTGTTCGCCCAGGATCGCCGCGGAGATGGCCGCCGCCACCGCCGCGGCCAGGAAGGACCGGCCGCGGGTGGTGAGCCCGCGCAGTGCCTCGCGCACGGTCACCGCCTCCGCGGCTCGTACTGGGATCGACCCTTGCCGTCCGGCGGGGTGCCCGGCCGGGTGTCGTACTGCGAGCGCTGCTGCCGTTCGTGCGGCAGCGGCAGCCGGTGCACCAGGTCGGAGACGACCGCGTCGGTGGTCCGCCGGGCGAGCTGCGCGTCCGCCGTCGGGATGATCCGGTGCGCGAGCACCGGTACGGCGAGGGCCTGCAGGTCGTCCGGAAGGACGTAGTCCCGGCCCTCCAGTGCGGCTACCGCACGGGCGGTGCGCAGCAGCTGCAGGGTGGCCCGGGGGGACGCGCCGAGGCGCAGGTCGGGGGCTTCACGGGTGGCGGTGACCAGGTCGACGGCGTACTGCTTGACCGCGTCCGCGACGTGGATGTCGCGTACGGTCGCGATCAGTCGACGTACGGTGACCGCGTCGGCGACCGACTGCAACGCGTACAGCGGGTCGCGACCGCCGTGCCCGTCGAGCATCGCGAGTTCCGACCCGGCGTCCGGGTAGCCCATCGCGATCCGGGCGGTGAACCGGTCGCGCTGCGCCTCGGGCAGCGGGTAGGTGCCCTCCATCTCGATCGGGTTCTGGGTCGCGATCACCATGAACGGTGTCTGTAGCTCGTAGGTGACCCCGTCGACCGTGACCTGCCGTTCCTCCATGCACTCCAGGAGCGCCGACTGGGTCTTCGGCGAGGCCCGGTTGATTTCGTCGCCGACGACCAGGTTGGCGAAGACGGCGCCCGGCTTGAACTCGAAGTCGTGCGTCTCCTGGTTGTAGACGCTGACCCCGGTGACGTCGCTGGGCAACAGGTCGGGGGTGAACTGGATCCGTCGGACGGAGCAGTCGATCGAACGGGCGAGGGCCTTGGCGAGTTTCGTCTTGCCAACTCCGGGAACATCCTCGATCAGGAGATGGCCCTCGGCGAGCAGGACGGCGAGCGCGAGTCGTACCGTCGCGGTCTTGCCCTCGATGACCTGTTCGATGTTGGCCACGATGGCTTCGCTGGCGGTACGGAACTCGTCGGGTTGTAGTGCGCCGCCCAACTCGTCCCACGTCTGTTGTGTCACGGGCCTCCTCCTCGTCGCAGCACGGCTTCTCTGTCCAGACCTGCTGGGCCGGCCGTAAGGTTCGCGGGAAAATACGGTCGCGGGGCGCGCCCGGATCACCCGCATGGAATCAGGCTAGCCGCAACTGGCGCTCAAGCCGACCACACGTACGGTCCCGGTGGCCGGTCGGCCCCGTACCGGCGACCCGTGGAACCAGGCGCGACAGCCTGACGGGTGGAGGCGTAGACTGCGAGGCATGGCCCGGGCCTACCTGCTTCTTAGTGAGCCGTGCTGACGCCACTGAGCGCGACAGCACGGCTACCCCTCCTGCGTGAGGGGCTTTTTTATGCCCGGAAAAGCATGCCCTGAAATGCGAAACGTGCCCGTGTACGCACAACGGTGAGCGCGGCGAGGAGAAGACGTGACTGACATGGCCGAGCCGGCGGCGGACACCCCGCCCTTCCGGTACACCGCCGGACTGGCGGGGGAGATCGAGCAGCGCTGGCAGGACCGCTGGGAGAAGTGGGGCACGTTCCACGCGCCGAACCCGGTGGGGCCGCTCGCCGACCCGGACCACCCACGGGCGGGTGCGGAGAAGCTGTACGTGCTGGACATGTTCCCGTACCCGTCTGGTGCCGGGCTGCACGTCGGGCACCCGCTGGGCTACATCGGCACCGACTCGTACGCCCGCTACCAGCGGATGGCCGGTCGTAATGTGCTGCACGCGATGGGCTTCGACGCGTTCGGGCTGCCGGCCGAGCAGTACGCGGTGCAGACCGGCACCCACCCCCGGACCACCACCGAGGCGAACATCGAGCGGTACCGGGCGCAGCTGCGCCGGCTGGGCATGGGGCACGACGACCGGCGTTCGGTGGCCACCATCGACGTCGACTTCTACCGCTGGACCCAGTGGATCTTCCTGCAGATCTTCAACTCCTGGTACGACGACGAGGCCCGCCGGGCCCGGCCGATCAGCGAACTGATCGCCGAGTTCGAGTCCGGGATCCGGGCGGTGCCGGGCGGCGGGACCTGGGCCGAGCTGTCCGGGCCGCAGCGCCGGGTGATCGTCGACGACCACCGGCTGGCGTACGTCTCCGAGGCCCCGGTCAACTGGTGTCCGGGTCTGGGCACCGTGCTGGCCAACGAGGAGGTCACCGCCGACGGGCGCTCCGACCGGGGCAACTTCCCCGTGTTCAAGCGGAACCTGAAGCAGTGGAAGATGCGGATCACCGCGTACGGCGACCGGCTGCTGGAGGATCTGGACCGGCTGGACTGGCCGGAGCCGATCAAGCTGATGCAGCGCAACTGGATCGGCCGCTCGGTCGGCGCGCACATCGACTTCCCGGTGGTCCCCGCCGACGTGGCGCCGGTCCGGGTCTTCACCACCCGCCCGGACACCATCTTCGGCGCGACCTACGTGGTGCTGGCGCCCGAGCATGAGCTGGTGGACCAGCTGGTCGCGTCGGCCTGGCCGGACGGGACGAAGGACGCCTGGACCGGTGGGCACGCCAACCCGAGGGTCGCGGTCGAGGCCTACCGGAAGGCGGCGGCGGCCAAGACCGACGTGGAGCGGCAGGCCGACACCAAGGAGAAGACCGGTGTCTTCGTCGGCGCGTACGCCACCAACCCGGTCACCGGTGCGCCGATCCCGATCTTCATCGCGGACTACGTACTGGCCGGTTACGGCACCGGGGCGATCATGGCGGTGCCCGGTCAGGACGAGCGGGACTGGGCCTTCGCCGAGGTCTTCGACCTGCCGATCGTCCGTACCGTGCAGCCGTCGGCCGGCTTCGACGGCAAGGCGTACACCGGGGACGGCCCGGCGATCAAC
This sequence comes from Micromonospora sp. NPDC049523, assembly GCF_040676775.1. Classification (NCBI taxonomy): domain Bacteria; kingdom Bacillati; phylum Actinomycetota; class Actinomycetes; order Micromonosporales; family Micromonosporaceae; genus Micromonospora; species Micromonospora sp. NPDC049523. Next base: position 108,459 of record NZ_JBFAPP010000011.1, read on the forward strand.
AGCACCGCGCCGGACGGCGGCCTGAGCCTGGACGGCCTGGCCGTCACCGAGGCCAAGGCCAGGATTATCGAATGGCTGGAGACCAACGGGTACGGCCAGGGCGCGGTCACCTTCCGGCTGCGCGACTGGCTGTTCAGCCGCCAGCGCTACTGGGGCGAGCCGTTCCCGATCGTCTACGACGAGGCCGGCACCCCGATCGCGCTGCCGGAGTCGATGCTGCCGGTCGAGCTGCCCGAGGTGGAGGACTTCTCGCCGCGCACCTTCGACCCGAACGACGCCGCCTCGAACCCGGAGACGCCGCTGTCGCGCAAGGCGGACTGGGTGGAGGTGGAGCTGGACCTGGGTGACGGGCCGAAGCGCTACACCCGTGAGACGAACGTGATGCCACAGTGGGCCGGCTCCTGCTGGTACGAGCTGCGCTACCTGGACCCGACCAACGAGACCCGGTTCGTCGACCCGGACAACGAGGCCTACTGGATGGGGCCGCGTGGCGGCAACGACCCCGGTGGCACCGACCTGTACGTCGGCGGCGCCGAGCACGCCGTACTGCACCTGCTGTACGCCCGGTTCTGGCACAAGGTCCTGTACGACCTGGGGCACGTCTCCTCGGTCGAGCCGTTCCGCAAGCTGTTCAACCAGGGCATGATCCAGGCGTACGCGTACACCGACGAGCGGGAGCGCTACGTCGAGGCCGCCGAGGTGGTCGAGCGGGACGGCTCCTGGTTCCACGGTGACAACCAGGTCACCCGCGAGTACGGCAAGATGGGCAAGTCGCTGCGGAACGTGGTCACCCCGGACGACATGTGCGCGGCGTACGGCGCGGACACCTTCCGGGTGTACGAGATGTCGATGGGTCCGCTGGAGGTCTCCCGCCCGTGGGAGACCCGTGCGGTGGTCGGGTCGTACCGGTTCCTGCAGCGGGTGTGGCGGGCGCTGGTCGACGAGAACAGCGGCGCCTCCCGGGTGGTGGAGTCACCGGCCGACGAGCCGACCCGGCGGCTGCTGCACAAGACCATCGACGGCGTACGGGCCGACATGGACGGGATCCGGTTCAACACCGCGATCGCCAAGCTGATCGAGCTGACCAACGGGCTGACCCGGCTGGCCGGCACGCCCCGCGAGGTGGCCGAGCCGCTGGTGCTGATGCTGGCCCCGTTCGCCCCGCACATCGCCGAGGAGCTGTGGCAGCGGCTGGGCCACGACACCTCGCTGACGTACGCGTCGTTCCCGGTGGCCGACCCGGCCCTGCTGGTGGCCGACACGGTGACCTATCCGGTGCAGATCAACGGCAAGGTCCGCGGCCGGATCGAGGTCCCCGCCGACGCCACCGAGGAAACCGTCCGTACCGCCGCCCTGGCCGCCATCGCCGACCAACTGGCCGGCAAGGAACCCCGCAAGGTCATCGTCGTCCCCAACCGCATGATCAGCATCGTCACCTAACCCCCCCCGTCCCCCCCGTCCCCCCCGTCCCCCCGTCCGGGGCCCCGTCGATCTTGCAGTTGTGGCGGTGCCCGTATCACTCGAAACGGCGTGATACGGGCACCACAACTGCAAGATCGACGGGAGGGGTGGGGGTGTTACGGGGAGGGGGGCGTGGGGCGGTGGCGGCGGTGGGATAGTTCGGCTCGGCGCCAGCGGGTGATGAGGACCGCGGCGGCGACGAGGCCGAAGCTGGCGGGCGCCACCGCGAGCCAGTTGAACTCGTCCGGGTCCGCCACGGCGGCACCGATCGCGGCGTAGCCGAAAGCGGACGGGATCGTGGCCAGCACGCTGCCGATCAGGAACGGGACCACCCGGGCGCCGGTGGTGCCGTAGCCGTAGCTGACCAGCCCGAACCCGCCGACCGGCAACAGCCGTACGGTGATCACCCCGAGCACGCTCTGCCGGCTGAACCAGCCGTCGAGGCGGGCCAGGCGGCCGCGTACCCGTTCGGCGACGAAGTCGCGGCCGAGCATCCGGCCGACGGTGAAGCCGAGCGCGGCGGCGACCAGCGCGGCGGCCAGGGTGTAGCCGGCACCGCCGAGCGGGCCGAACAGCGCACCCCAGGCCACGGTGATCAGGGTCCGGGGGACCAGGGCCACCATCAGCAGCGCGCCACCGAGCACCGCGGCCACCGGTGCGGCCGGACCGAGCCGGTCCACCAGCCGGGGCGCCGCCGCCAGATCCGGTTGTATGAACAGCAGCGCCAGGCCGAAGAGCCCCAGGATGAGCAGCAGCGACCCGAACCGCACGACCGACCGCTGCCGCAGCAGCCGCCGGAGGTGCGGGACGGTCACGATCGGGCGGCGGCCACGCCGGCCACCCGCTCGGCCCGTAGTCGCTCCTGCCAGGTGTCGTCGAGCGGCGGCAGGTTGCTGACCCCGGTGGCCCAGCGCAACAGCAGGTCGGCCAGGGCCGGGTTGCGGGCCAGCGCCGGCCCGTGGGAGTACGTACCGAGCAGTTTCCCGCGCCATGCGCCCTCGCTGCTGCCGTCGTTGCCGATACCGGTGCTGACCCGGGCCAGCGCGGAGACGCCGGGGCCCAGGTGGGTTCGTCCGCCGTGGTTCTCGAAACCGCTCAGCGGCGGCAGCCCGAGACGGGGGTCGATCTCACCGGCGAGTTCACCGACGGCCCGCGACGGCCCCCGGTCCGAGTGCAGGTCCAGCAGGTCCAGCCCGGCGCACTTGGTGCCCTTGGCGAAGAACGAGCCGCCGAGCAACTGGTAGCCGGCGCAGACCGCGAAGACGACCGAGCCCTGGGCGACCGCCCGGTGCAGGCCGCCGTCGGCGATCAGTCGCTGCGCGCCGAGCGCCTGTGGCCCGTCCTCACCGCCGCCGAGCAGGTAGATGTCGGCGGTGGTGGGCAGTGGTTGGTCGGACCGGACCTCGATCGTCTCCACCGGCATGCCGCGCTGCTGCGCCCGGCGGGCCAGGATCAGCATGTTGCCCCGGTCGCCGTACGTGGAGAGCAGGTCCGGGTAGAGCCAGGCGATCCGCAGCGTGCTCTCCGAGCCGCTGGGCGATTCCGTCGCGTAACCGCTGGGCCGGTCGACCGGGAAGTACGAGTTAGTTGACACGGTCCAACTCCGCTCGGATGTCCTGGAAGGCGGTGTAGTTCGCGATCACCTCGAGTCGTCCCGGCGGTACCGCCGAAATCGCCTCGGTGAAGGTCTGTACGTGTCGGAACGGCACCTGGTTCACGTCCAACCGGACCGCCAGGTCGTACGCCCGGTCGCCGGTGATCAGCACCTGCCGGCCGCGCAGCGGCGCGAAGTCCACGTCGAACAGCCACGAGGTGTCCAGCCCGTCGGGGTCGCGGGCGTTGATGGACAGCAGGGTCGGCGCCTCGTCGGCCATGTCGAAGGCCTCCAGCCAGCTCGCCGGGTTCTTCGCCAGCAGCAGCCGGATGTTGCGCCCGTCGCGGACGACCTGGGCGTACCGGCCGGCGACCGAGGCGACCCCGCCGAGCCGGCTCACCGCGTCGGCCGGCCGTACGCCGAACTCGGCGGCCACGGCCAGCGCGGTGGCCGAGTTGCCGAGGTTGACCCGGCCGGGGAGCTGGAGCACCACCTTGTGCCAGGCGCCGGACGGGTCGAGCACACCGTCGTCCTCGACCACCCACTGCGGCTCGGGTCGGCGCAGCCAGCAGCCGGTGCACCACCACTGGTCCTGGGCCCGCTCGATCGGCGAGCCGCACTCGGGGCAGACCCACGAGTCGTCGTGCCAACGCTGACCGGCGCTGAACCAGGTGACCGTCGGGGTCTTCAGCGCCCCGCTGCGGTTCTCCGGCGGGGTCGCGGCCCAGACCACCATCGGGTCGTCGGCGTTGGCCACCACCCGCAGCTCCGGGTACCGCACCAGGGCGGACCGCCAGAGCTGGGCCATCATGCTGACCTCCTTGGCCCGGTCGAGCTGGTCCCGGGACAGGTTGAGCAGGGCGACCACGTGCGGCTCGGTGGCCTCGAGGACCTGCGCCAGGTAGTGCTCGTCGACCTCCAGCACCGCGTACGGGGTGTTGCCCGCCTTGGCCAGCGCGGAGGTGTGCCCGCTGGGCATGTTGGCGCCGAAGGAGTTGGTGGCCACCGGGCCGAGGACGCCCACGGCGGCGGCGGTCAGTCGGGTGGTGGTGGTCTTGCCGTTGGTCCCGGAGATGAGGGCGATGGCCCGGCCGGCCGACAGGTGCGCCAGCAGGTCCGGGTCGATCTTCAGGCCGATCCAGCCGCCGATCACCGAGCCGTCGCCGCGGCCGGCGGCCCGGGACAGCGCCGCCGCCGTACGCGACACGGAGCTGGCCACCTTCGCCCGCAGGGGCATTCTCGCGTCCGTCACGCGAGCGAGGTTACCGGACAGCGACGGTGCCCAGACCGTCGCACGAGGCGTTCGGTCGCGGGCGACCGCTCGGCCTGGCCGGCGAGGCCGCCGACCGACTCCTCCACTTTCCGCCCCACCATTTTTCTCCCTCCACCTTTCTCCCCACTTTCCTCCCCGGAGCGGGTTCGCGCGCGCGATGCGGCGGTGATGGTCGGCGCAACGGCACTCGAAAGCGCGTGGCGAGTACGGGGGCGGGCGTACTCGCGGTCGCTTTTGATCTTTGTCGGAAAGCGGACGCCGGGAGGGCGGGCGAGCGCCCTCCACTTCGCACCACCCCCTCTGACGTGCAGTTTTGCGAATGACACCGTCGTGGTTTCCCTGCGTTTCCGGTTGCGGGTGGAGGGAAGTGGAGTAGAGTGGGGCCCAATGGTGGGGCCGGGAGGGCCCGCCGGCCCGGGGGACAGCGGCGCCGCGAACGCCGCTGCAAGGGCGAGGGGGTTGAGCCGTGTTTCTCGGCACTCATACCCCGCGCCTGGACGAAAAGGGCCGGCTGATTCTTCCGGCCAAGTTCCGGGACGAGCTGGCGGGAGGTGTCGTGATCACGAAAGGGCAGGAGCGCTGCCTGTACGTCTTTCCGACGCCCGAGTTCCAGCGGATCGCGGATCAGCTGCGCGAGCAGCCCATGACGCACAAGGCCGCCCGGGCGTACAGCCGGGTGTTCTTCGCCAGCGCGCACGACGAGGTGCCGGACAAGCAGGGCCGGGTGACTATTCCGGGCCACCTGCGGGAATACGCGGCGCTCGACCGGGAGCTGGTGGTCATCGGCGCCAGCACCAGGGTGGAGATCTGGGACAAGCGCGCCTGGGAGACCTACCTCGCGGAAAGCGAAGACGACTTCGCCGACATCGAGGAGGGGGTGTTGCCCGGCGGGCTGTAGGGCGGGCCAACACGCCCGACGTACTGCGAGATCTCCAGCCGCTCCTGTTCCTGGCGCCTCTTCCCCGGTGCCAGGCGCGCGATCCGCTGACCGGCCCTTACCAGGGGCGGGTCGACGGGCCAGAGCGGATGGGGATCTGGCGGTATGACGAGCGGTTGACAGCATACAGGCGTGAACAGAGAAGGAAGCCGGTCAGTGGGGGTCGACATGGGGGAGCTGCGCGGCACGCACGTGCCGGTGTTGCTTGAGCGGTGTCTCGAGCTGCTCGCCCCCGCGCTGGACCGGGGCGACCGTACGGTCCATGTCGACGCGACGCTCGGCCTCGCCGGCCACGCCGAGGCGGTGCTGGCCGCGTACCCGCGGACGATCCTGATCGGGCTCGACCGTGACCCCGAGGCCCTGGCACACGCTCGGGCCCGGCTGGCCCGGTACGCCGACCGGATCCACCTGGTGCACGCGGTCTACGACGAGCTGCCCGACGTGCTCGACCGGCTCGGTTATCCCGAGGTCGACGGCGTGCTGTTCGACCTCGGGGTGTCGTCGCTGCAACTCGACGCGCCCGACCGCGGGTTCGCCTACGCCCAGGACGCGCCGCTGGACATGCGGATGGACCAGACCCGTGGGGTGACCGCGGAGGAGATCGTCAACAGCTACTCGCACGGTGAACTCGCCCGGGTGCTCCGGCTCTACGGCGAGGAGCGGTTCGCCGGGCGGATCGCCTCGGCGATCATCCGGGAGCGGGAGCGGTCCCGGATCACCTCCTCGGCGTTCCTCGCCGAACTGGTTCGGGACTCGATCCCGGCGGCGGCCCGTCGTACCGGTGGGCATCCGGCGAAAAGATCGTTTCAAGCGTTGCGGATCGAGGTAAACCGGGAGCTGGCCGCGCTGGAGACAGCGTTGCCGTCCGCGTTGGACGCGCTCACGGTGGGCGGTCGGCTGGTGGTGCTGTCGTACCACTCGCTGGAGGACCGGATCACCAAGCAGGCGTTCGCCGGTCGGGCCCGGAGCACGGGTCCGGTCGACCTGCCGGTCGAACTGCCCGGCACCGGCCCGACGCTGCGGTTGCTCAACCGCAGCGCGGAGTTGCCGAGCGAGGCGGAGGTGGCGGCCAATCCGCGGGCCGCCTCGGTGCGACTGCGGGCAGCGGAACGGATCGATCCGGACCGGGCGACCGGGCCGGCGGAGAGCAGGCGGGCCGACCGCGAACGGCCCCGTCGACGGGTGAAGGCATTGCACGCCCCCGGTGCCGTGGCGCCGGGACGGTCCAACGTGGACCGGGAGAAGGGGCCATCGGGGCCAGGGGACGAAGGCGGGACGGCAGTAGAGGGGGAGGGATCATGAACGTCAACAAGCGCGACCACCGGGACCACACCGGCGCGGAGCAGCGCACACCACGGTCGGGGGGCCGGACCGTGGCGGAGCGGGCGACGACCGAGCGGACCACCCGGACGGCCCGGTCGGTGCCGGGTCAGCAGACTCGTGCCCGGGGGGCGCGCGAGTTTCCGGCGCAGGGGAGTTTTCCGACCCAGGGCAGCGCCGCGCTCCGTGCCCCGGAGCTGTCGCCGGCACGGGACCACGCCGAGCGGGCACGCGAGCGGGCCCGGGTAGCGCATCCGGCGGGGGCGGACCGGGCCGACGGCGCGGCCGCGCGGGCCCGGGAGGCACACCCGGCCGGTAGCGGCCGGGTCGAGGCGCCGCGGCTGCGGGTCGCTCCGCCGATGCCGGTGAGCGTGCCGCGGGCGCCTTTCGTCGGGCTGATCCTGGCGGTCGTCGTCGGTGGGGTGCTCGGGGTGCTGGTGGTCAACACCAAGATCAACGAGAACGCCATCCGGTTGGACAAGCTGGAGAAACAGCAGGCCACGCTCGACCTCCAGGAGCAGCAGCTGGACAAGGAGATCGCCGACGCGCAGGCACCGGGCAACCTGGTCGCCCAGGCCCGCAAGCTGGGCCTGGTGGAGTCCGGTCCGCCGGCCTTCATCCGGCTGCCCGACGGCCGGGTGATCGGCGTACCGCAGCCGGCCGGGGGTCAGCCGGCCATCACCAGTCAGCAGAACGCGGGGGGTTAGCGTGTCGCCACGCTCCGATGAACCGCGCCGGGACGGGTCAGCGTCCCGGCGCGGTTCGTCCCAGGCCGGCTCGGAGCGGGACACCGGAGCACGTGGTGCCAACCGGGACGCCGCCGGACGCGGCACCAACCGGGATGCCTCGGCGAGGGGCACCGGCCGGGGCAGCGCCGCCGACGGCGAGCAGGGCCTCGGCGGGATCTCCGGCGCGCGGGCGTACACCCCTCGGGGTCGTACCCTGCGGGACGCGCCCGAGCTGCGCCGTACGCCCAGGTCCACCCGCTCGGCGGACCCGTTCCGGCCCGCGTTGCAGGTGCTCGACGGCGGCCGGACCGGCGGTGGACGGACCCGGCGCGAGGCTCCCGAGCCCACCACCGTGCGCGGAGCCGGCACCGGGCGTCCGGTGCAACCACGCGCCGCCCGCGCCTCCGACGTCGCCAAGCCGGTCCCCGCGCCCCGGCGCCGCACCGCCACCGCCGGCAGTTCCGCCCGGCCCGGCACCGCACCGCGTCGGCTGCCGCGCAAGCCGAAGCAACCGCCCCGGCTGGCCGACTCGCGCCGCCGGCTCCGGCTGGGCACCCTGCTCGCGCTCGCCCTCTTCGCCACCATCGGCATCCGGCTCATCGTGCTGCAGGTCGTGCAGACCCCGGCGTACGCCGAGGGCGGCGTCACCGACCGGCTCCGGCCGGTGATCCTCGCCGCCCCGCGGGGTGCGATCTACGACCGCTCCGGCGCGGTGCTGGCGCACAGCGTCGAGGCCCGCTACGTCTACGCCGACCCGAGCCTGGTGACGGACCCCGCCGGTACCGCCGACAAGCTGTCGCCGCTGCTGGGCATCCCGCGCTCCACCCTGATGGCGGACCTGGCCAAGAAGAAGACCCCGGACGGCTTCGTCTCCCAGTTCCAGTACCTGGCCCGAGGGGTCGAGATCGACACCGCCAAGAAGATCATGGACCTCAACCTGGAGGGCATCAACACCGGCCAGGACGAGCGGCGGGAGGTGCCCGGCGGCGATCTGGCAGCCAACCTGATCGGCTTCATCGGGGAGGACATGACCGGGCTGGAAGGCATCGAGGCCCGGTACGACGAACTGCTGCGCGGGGTCAACGGCAAGCGGGTCTACGAGGCCGGTCGGGGCGATCTGAACAGCCCCATCCCCGGCGGCTACGACAAGATCACTCCGGCCAAGCCGGGCAGCTCGCTGGGGCTGACCATCGACCGCGACCTCCAGTACGAGTGCCAGCGGATGCTCAGCGCGTCCGCCCGGGAGGAGAAGGCCACCGTCGCCGCCGCCCTGGTGATCGAGGTCAAGACCGGTGCGGTCCTCTGTCAGGCCAGCCACCCCACCTACAGCGCGGCCGACTGGAAGAAGAGCGAGCCGACCGACCGGGAGGACGCGGCGACCAGCTTCGTCGTCGACCCCGGCTCGGTGCACAAGGCGATCACCTTCGCGGCGGCGTTGCAGGAGGGCGTGATCAAGCCCGGTGACACCATCACGGTCAACAACACCATCAACAAGGGCGGCAAACGCTTCGAGGACACCCACCTGCTGCCGCCCGGCGTCAAGCAGGCCCAGATGAGCCTGCCCGGCATCCTGGCCTACTCGTCCAACGTCGGCACGATCAAGATCGCGGACCGGTTGGGCCCGCAGAAGCTCTACGACTACCAGCGCAAGTTCGGGCTGGGCGAGGCGACCGGTGAGGGGGTGCCGGGCGAGGCCACCGGCCGGGTGCTCCCGCCGGACCAGTGGAGCGCCAGCTCGTACGGGTCGATCCCGATCGGGCACAGTGTCGACGCCACGCCGCTGCAGATGGCCGCCGCGTACGCCGCGATCGCCAACAACGGCACCTGGATCCAGCCGCACCTGGTCAAGGAAACCATCGCGCCCGACGGCACCCGCAAGCCTGCCCCCGCACCGCAGACCCGGCAGGTGATCAGCCCGGAGAACGCGGCCGCGTTACGGGAGATGCTGGAGGCGGTGGTGACCGTGCCGGACGCCACCGGAGTCAAGGGCGCGGTCCCCGGTTACCGGGTGGCCGGCAAGACCGGCACCGGCTTGCGAGTGCTCAACGGCTCGTACGCCCCCGGCGAGGTCGCCTCGTTCATCGGCATGGCCCCGGCGGAGCAACCCCGGTACGTCGTCGCGGTGTTCGCGTACACCCCGGGTGGTGGCGGTGGCGACGTCTCCGCCCCGGTGTTCAAGAAGATCATGAACTTCGCCCTGACCCACTACCGCGTGCCCCAAACGGGGACCAAACCGCCGAAGTTTGTTGTCTATCCCCGCTGACCGGCCAATACGGGACATCATCGGTGGGTGCGGGCAAACCACCGGGGCGGCTGTGTGGTGCGGGTCCCTCGACCCGGTAGGGTCTGACGCCGTGCCCGGCAATCCACGTCCACGCACGGTGATTCCGATCCGGCTCCGCGAACTCGCCGACCGGCTCGGGATCCAACCGCCTGACGACTCCGCCCTGGCGGTGACCGGGGTGACCCACGCCAGTGGCGAGGTCCGACCCGGTGACCTCTACGCGGCGCTGCCCGGATCACGCCGACACGGCGCGGAGTTCGTGTCGGCGGCGGTCGCGGCGGGTGCGGTGGCCGTACTGACCGATCCGGAGGGGACCCCGGCCGCGATCGCCGCCGGACTCCCGGTGCTGGTCGTACCGGACCCCCGCGCGGTGCTCGGCACCGTGGCCGCCGCGGTCTACGGCGAGCCCACCGCCGGGCTGATCATGATCGGCATCACCGGTACCGCCGGCAAGACCTCCACCGCGTACCTGGTCGAGTCGGGGCTGCGGGCCGCGGGCCACGTCACCGGCCTGATCGGCACGGTGGAGACCCGGCTCGGTGACCTGCGGGTGGACAGCGTACGGACCACGCCGGAGGCCACCGACCTGCACGCCATGCTCGCCGCCGCGCGGGAGCAGGGGGTGACCGCGGTGGTGATGGAGGTTTCCAGCCACGCGCTGGCCATGGGGCGGGTCGGCGGGGTCCGGTTCACCGCCGGTGGCTACACCAACTTCGGCCAGGACCACCTGGACTTCCACACCGACGCGGACGACTACTTCGCGGCCAAGGCCCGGCTGTTCGACGGCCGGTGCGACGTCGAGGTGCTCAACCTCGACGACAAGGCGCTGCGCCCGCTGTTCAAGCCGGCCACGGTCAGCTACTCGGCCGCCGGTGACCCGGACGCCACCTGGCGGGCCGCCGGGATCAGCGGCTCGGGTTACGCCCAGCGGTTCACCGTCCTCGGCCCGGACGGACTGGCGCTGGACACGACGGTGGCGCTGCCCGGTCGGCACAACGTGGCCAACGCGCTGCTCGCGATCGCCCTGCTGGCCGCCGCCGACGTGGACCCGGCGACCGCGACGGCCGGCGTGGCCGCGTGCGCGGGGGTGCCGGGCCGGCTGGAGCTGGTCGAGGCGCCCGGTCCGGTACGCGGGGTGGTCGACTACGCCCACAAACCGGACGCGGTGGTCGCCGTACTGGCCGCGTTGCGTGAACTGACCGCGGGAGGTGGCCGGGTGATCTGCCTGATCGGCGCCGGTGGTGATCGGGACCGGCAGAAACGGCCGGTGATGGGTGCCGCCGCCGCGCGCGGCGCAGACCTGGTCATCGTCACCGACGACAACCCGCGTACCGAGGATCCGGCCGCGATCCGGGCCGAGGTGGTCCTCGGTGCGCAGGCCGTCGGCGACGGCGCCCGGATCCTGGAACTGGCCGGCCGGCGGGCCGCCATCGACGAGGCGGTACGGCTGGCCGAGCCCGGCGACGTGATCGCGGTGCTGGGCAAGGGACACGAGCGCGGGCAGGAGGTCGCCGGGCAGGTGCACCCGTTCGACGACAAGGTGGAGCTGGCGGCGGCGCTGACCGCCCGGTTCGGGCACCTGGTGGAGCAGCGATGATCGCCCTCACGCTGGCCGAGGTGGCCGCCGCGGTCGACGGGCGGCTGGTCGGTGCCGACCCGACGACCCGGGTCACCGGACCGGTCGAGTTCGACTCCCGCAAGGTCCGGCCCGGATCGTTGTTCGTCGCGTTTCCCGGCGAGCACGTCGACGGCCACGACTACGCCGCCGCCGCCGTGCAGGCAGGTGCGGTCGCCGTACTCGGCACCCGCGAGGTCGACGGGGTGCCGATGGTGCTGGTCGCCGACGCGCTCACCGCGATGGGGCCGCTGGCCCGCGCGGTGGTGGACCGGCTGCCCGAGCTGACCGTGATCGGGCTGACCGGTTCCTCCGGCAAGACCAGCACCAAGGACCTGGTCGCGCAGCTCGTCTCCCGGCTCGGTCCGACGGTGGCCCCGCCCGGCTCGTTCAACAACGAGCTGGGGCATCCGTACACCGCGTTGCAGGCCGACGAGCAGACCCGTTTCCTGGTGCTGGAGAAGGGCGCCCGGGGCCCCGGGCACGTGCGTTACCTGACCCGGGTGGTGCCGCCCCGGATCGCCGTGGTGCTCAACGTCGGGGTGGCCCACGTCGGCGAGTTCGGCTCGGTCGAGGCGATCGCGCAGGCCAAGGGCGAGCTGGTCGAGGCGTTGCCGGCCGCGGCCGACGGCGGGGTCGCGGTGCTCAACGCCGACGACCCACGCGTACGGGCGATGGCGTCGCGGACCACCGCGCGGGTGGTGCTGGTCGGCGAGGCCGCCGACGCCGAGGTACGCGCCACCGGGGTGACCCTGGACGACCGGGGCCGGGCCTCGTTCCTCCTGGTCACGCCGAACGGGAGCGTGCCGGTACGACTCGGGCTGTCCGGTCGCCACCAGGTGGGCAACGCGCTCGCGGCGGCTGCCGTGGCACTGGAGGTCGGGCTGCCGCTGGCCGACCTGGCGACCGCGCTCGGTGAGCTGCGGCTGGTTTCGACCCGCCGGATGGACGTCTTCGACCGCCCCGACGGCGTGACGGTCATCGACGACTCGTACAACGCGAATCCCGCCTCGATGTCGGCGGCGCTGCGTGCGCTGGCCGAGTTCGGGCGGGACCGCCGGACCGTCGCGGTGCTCGGCTACATGGCCGAGCTTGGCGAGTTCGAGCAGCAGGGACATGATGAGGTCGGCCGGCTCGCGGCCGATCTGGGTGTCGACCGGCTCTTCGTGGTTGGTGACTCGGCGGCGCCGATCCACCACGGGGCGTCGGCGGTAGGTACTTGGGGAGGAGTGTCGGTGCTGGTGACCGATCAGGCGGAGGCGGTGGCCGCGGTACGGGCCCAACTGCGCCCGGGCGACGTGGTCCTCGTGAAGGGCTCGCGCTACCGCACCTGGGAGGTGGTCGACGCGCTGCGCGCCGATGCCACGACGGGGACCGGGAACGGGACCGAAGGGGTTGACGCGTGAGGGCGGTCATCGTCGCGATCGGCGTGGCTTTCCTGGTGTCGCTCCTCGGTACGCCGCTGGCGATCAAGGTGTTCACCAGGCTGAAGGCGGGACAGCCGATCCGGTCTGACGGCCCGGTGATGCACCAGGGCAAGAAGGGCACCCCCACCATGGGCGGGGTGGTCTTCATCATCGCCACGGTGATCGCGTACGTCGCCGGTCACCTGGCCCTGACCACGCTGCCGGGTCAGCAGATCGCCCAGGTGCAGCCGACCATCACCGCGCTGGTCCTGCTGGGCCTGATGGTCTTCGCCGGTGCGGTCGGTTTCATCGACGACTTCCTGAAGGTCCGCAAGCGCAACAGCGCCGGGCTGAACAAGCGCGGCAAGCTGCTCGGGCAGATCCTGGTCGGCGCGGTGTTCGGGGTGATCGCCCTGATGTTCCCGAGCACCATGGAGGACAAGAACGGGGTGCCGACCAACCTCGAGACGGTCGGCAGCACCACGCTCTCCTTCATCCGGGACATCAACGCGCTCGAGGTCGGCAAGGTCGCCTCGGTGATCATCTTCATCTTCGTGGTGATGGCCTCGACCAACGGGGTGAACCTGACCGACGGGCTCGACGGTCTGGCCACCGGCGCCTCGGTGATGGTGCTCGCCGCGTACGCGCTGATCGCGTTCTGGCAGTACCGGCACTGGTGCGCCGACCCCGCCTACAACATCAGGCCCTCGACCTACTGCTACGAGGTACGCGATCCGCTGGAGATAGCCCTGATAGCCGGGGCCGCGGCCGGGGCCTGTGTCGGCTTCCTGTGGTGGAACACCTCCCCGGCGCGGATCTTCATGGGTGACACCGGCGCGCTCGGCCTGGGCGGCTTGATCGGCGGCATGGCGATGTCCACCCGTACGGTGCTGCTCCTGCCGATCATCGGCGGCCTCTTCGTGATCATCACGATGTCGGTGGTGATCCAGATCATCTCGTTCCGGACCACGGGCAAACGTGTGTTCCGGATGTCCCCGCTGCAACACCACTTCGAACTCGCCGGGTGGAGCGAGGTCAATATCGTGGTCCGGTTCTGGATCATCGCCGGGATCGGGGTCGCGATCGCCCTGGGCCTGTTCTACAGCGACTTCCTCGCCGCGGTCGGCTGATCGTCGCCGGGTCGACACCCGGCCCGGCAACGTGTGGGACCGCCCGGTCGACCGGGCGGTCCCACACGTACTCCGGCCCGTCGGTGCCGTCGGGTAGCCGACTCGGATCCGACACGCCGACCGTCCGCCTGCGGTGAGCCGGTGCGGGATGCGTCGATGATGGGCCGATGACTGCGCTGGGTGGGACCCGGGGACCGGCGAGATGACGGGCGAGCAGCCGCGGCAGCCGGCCGCCACCGGACGTACGACGGGATCGGCCGCACCGGGTCCGGCGCGGCCGGGGTCGGTCGGTGCCAACCGATCGGACCTCGACCTGGCCGGCGGCCTGGCCGCGCTGCGGGGCCTGCTGGACCGCCCACTGGCCTCCTACTACCTGCTGCTGTCCAGCGCCGGCCTGCTGCTGGTGATCGGGCTGACCATGGTCTTCTCCGCCACCAGCGTCACCGAGTACGCCGAGGGCGGCAACGCCTTCGGCGCGCTGACCAAGCAGGCCGTCTTCGCGGTGATCGGGCTGGTCGCCTTCTGGGCCTGCCAACGCCTGCCGGCCCGGACCTTCCGTGCCCTGGGCCGGCCGGTGCTCGCCCTGGCGGTGGGCCTGCTGCTGGTGCTCAACGGACTGCTGCTGCTGTTCCCGTACGGGAATCCCGAGGACAAGGAGGGCAAGCTCGGCCCGTTGATGGCCAGCCTGAACTGGCTGCACCTGGGCCCGGTCCAGGTGCAGCCCTCGGAACTGGCGAAGTTCGCCCTGGTGCTGTGGGGCGCCGACCTGATCGCCCGCAAGGGCGCCGCACTGGGTTATTGGCGCGAACTCGCGCTGCCGCTGTTCCCGGTGGTCGGCCTGCTCTTCCTGCTGGTCGGCTACAACGACCTCGGCACCATGCTCTGCCTGCTCGCCGTGGTGGTCGGCCTGCTCTGGGCGGCCGGGGTCCGGATGCGGGTCTTCGCCGCCCTGTCGATGCTCGGGCTGGCCGGGGTCGGCCTGCTGGTCGCCGCCGCCTCCGGTGGCGGCGGGTCGGGCACCGCCGGTGCCGACAACTACCGCCTGCTGCGGCTCACCTCGTTCCTGAACCCGCCGGAGAACTGCGCCGAGGATGCCTGTTACCAGGCCCGGGAGGCGCTGCTCGCGATCGACCACGGCGGCTGGTTCGGCGTCGGGCTGGGCCGCGGCACCGGCAAGTGGAACTGGCTGCCGATGGCGCACAACGACTTCATCTTTGCGGTCGTCGCCGAGGAACTGGGCGTGGTCGGGTGCGCGGTGGTGCTCGCCCTGTTCGCCGTGCTGACGTACAGCGGGTTGCGGATCGCCCGGCGGGTCGACGACCCGTTCCGGCGCCTCGCGGCCGCCGCCGCGACCACCTGGCTGGTCACCCAGGCGATCATCAACGTCGGCGGGGTCACCGGGATGCTGCCGATCACCGGTCTTCCGCTGCCGTTCATCTCCGACGGCGGAAGTGCCCTGGTGGTGACCCTCGCCGCGATCGGCATGCTCGCCTCGTTCGCCCGCGCCGAACCGGATGCCGCCCGAGCGCTGAACGCCCGCCCGCCGGCCCGATGGGTACGACTAGTCTGGGCCCCGTTGCCGCCGCTTTCCACGGGCCGGCGCACGGGATCGAGTCCCGGTGCTGCCGCCCGTGATGCCGAGTCCCGATCGGGTAAGCGGCGCGACGGGCAGGCCCGGCCGGACGGTGGTCGGGCGCCGGGTGGTCGGGCGGCACGGGAGCGTGCCGGCTCGGCGAACGAGAGGAGACGCTGATGGGTCCGCTGCGGTCGGTTGTGCTTGCCGGAGGTGGCACCGGGGGGCATATCTACCCGCTGCTGGCCTTTGCCGACTGCCTGCGCCGTCACGACCCCGGTGTACGGATCACCTGCGTCGGTACGCCGCGTGGCCTGGAGAACGAGCTGATCCCCCCGCACGGGTACGACCTGCGCCAGATCCCGGCGTACCAGCTGCCCCGGTCGATGAACCTGAACCTGCTGCGTACCCCCGACCGGATGTTGAAGGCCTCCCGGGCCGCCGGGAAGGTGCTCGACGAGGTCCGCGCGGACGTGGTGGTCGGCTTCGGCGGGTACGTCTCCGTGCCGGCGTACCTGGCCGCCTGGCGGCGGGAACTGCCGATCGTGATCCACGAGGTGAACGTGCCACCGGGCGTGGCCAACCGGCTCGGCATGAAGTTCACCAAGCACGTCGCGGTGGGCTTCCCGCACCAGCCGCAGCAGGCCGAGTCGCTGCGCGACGCGCGGGTGGTCGGCGTACCGCTGCGCCGGGGCATCACCGGGCTGGACCGGGTGGCCCAGCGGGCCGCCGCCCGGGCGCACTTCGGGCTCCGGCCCGACCTGCCCACCCTCTTCGTCTCCGGCGGTTCGCAGGGCGCCCGCTCGATCAACCTGGCGGTGTCCGGCGCGGCCAAGGAACTGGCCCGCGCCGGGGTGCAGGTGCTGCACGTGATCGGTGCCCGCAACGAGGGCATTTCGGTCCCCAGTGACCTGCCGGTCCCGTACGTGACGCTGCCGTACCTGTCCGAGATGGAACTCGGCTACGCAGCCGCCGACCTGATGCTCTGCCGGGGCGGTGCGATGACGGTCGCCGAGGTCGCCGCGATCGGGCTGCCGGCGATCTACGTGCCGTACCCGCACAGCAACCAGGAGCAGAAGCGCAACGCGCTGCCGGTGGTCGAGGCCGGCGGCGGACTGCTCGTCGACGACTCCGAACTCACCCCGGGCTGGGTCGAGCAGAACGTGCTGCCGCTGGCCCGTGACCCGCGCCGGCTGGCCGCGATGAGCGCCGCGGTCGCGAGCTACGGCCGGCGTGACGGCGACGAGGCGTTGCTGGACTTCGTCTACGAGGCGGTGACCCGGTGACCGGGCAGACCGCGAAGGAGAAGGTTGGTCCTATGAACACCGCGCAGTCCAGTCTGGCCGGTACGGTCGCCGCCGAGGACCTGGGGACCGTACACCTGATCGGGATCGGTGGGATCGGGATGAGCGGGGTGGCCCGACTGCTGCTCACCCGGGGCATTCCCGTCTCCGGCAGCGAGTTGCGGGAGTGGCCGGCGCTGGCCTCCCTGCGGGCTCTCGGCGGCACGATCCACATGAGTCACGACGCGGCCAACCTCGACGGGGTGGACACGGTGGTCTACTCCACCGCCATCCCGCAGGACCACCTGGAACTGGTCGAGGCGCATCGGCGCGGGCTGCGGGTGCTGCACCGGTCGGAGGCGCTGGCCGCGGCGATGACCGGGCGGCGGACGATCGCGGTCGCCGGCACCCACGGCAAGACCACCACCACCTCGATGCTGACGCTGATCCTCCAGCAGGCCGGCGAGGACCCGTCGTTCGTGATCGGTGGCGAGATCTCCGAGGCCGGTTCGAACGGCCACCACGGCAGCGGGCAGTACTTCGTCGCCGAGGCCGACGAGAGCGACCGCTCGTTCCTGCGTTACCGGCCCTACGTGTCGATCATCACGAACATCGACGAGGACCACCTCAACACGTACGGCGACTACGCCGGGCTGGAGGCCGGCTTCGGCGAGTTCGCCCGGCTGACCGACCCGGACGGGTTCGTGGTCACCTGCGCCGACGACCCGGGCACCCACCGGCTGGCCGAGGCGCTGCGCGCGGAGGGCCGCACGGTCTACACGTACGGGCTGGCGGCCGACGCCGACCTGCGACTGTCCGAGGTGGCTTCCTCAGCCGCCGGGGCGCGTTACCTGGCCACCCTGGACGGTGTGTCGCTGGGCGAGATCCAGCTGCCGATGCCCGGCCGGCACCTCGCCCTGAACAGCGCCGCGACGGTGCTGACCGCGATGAAGCTGGGCCTGCCGCTGTCGGCGGCGGTGACCGCCCTCGGCACGTTCCCCGGCGTACGCCGACGGTTCGAGCGCAAGGGTGTGGTCGGCGGGGTGCTGGTCTACGACGAGTACGCCTACCACCCGACCTCGATGACCGCCGCGCTGCAGACGCTGCGGGAGGTGGCCGCCGACGGGCGCCTGATCGTCGTCTTCCAGCCGTACCGGGTCTACCGCACCCGCGATCTGCAGGACCAGCTCGCCACCGCGCTCGGCATCGCCGACGAGGTGGTGATGCTGGAGGTCTTCGGCCCCGGTGAGGTACGCCAGCCGGGGGAGGGCGCGGCAGCGCTGATCGCGGCCGTTCCGCTGCCGGCGGAGCGGAAGATCTTCCTCGAGTCCTGGGCGGACGTACCGGCCGAGGTGGTCCGCCGGGCGGGCCGGGGCGACGTGGTGGTGACCATGGGTGCGCCGCCGATCTCGCTGATGGGCGACGAGCTGCTCGCCGCGCTCGCCGGCCAGCCGGCCCCGGCCGACGCCGGTCGGGACGCGGTTGTGGCGCCGGGCCCGGCCGGATCGACTCCAACCGGCGCGTGACGCCGGGTACGCCGCCCCGGGGCCGTCCCGCCGCACCGGGTTCCGGCGCGTCCGCCGGGCCCGCTTCGACCGGCCGGGGCGGCGCCGAGCGGCGGTGGCGGCTGGTCCGGGCGGGCACCGACGCCGTACCCCCGTCGGCCCGGCGCTTCATGCGCCGGGCCCGGCAGCGCCGGCTGCGTGCCGCGTTGCCCTGGGCCAGCGTCGGCGTGGTGCTGGTGCTCGCGGCCCTGGTCACCTGGGTCGTCTACGGCACCTCGCTGCTCGGGGTCGGCGAGCTGCGGGTGACCGGCACCGCGCTGACCACCCCCGATCAGGTACGCGCCGCGGCCGGGGTGCCGGCCGGGCTGCCACTGGCCCGGGTGGACCTGGCCGAGGTCCGCGACCGGGTGGCTGAGCTGCCGCCGGTCGAACGGGCCACGGTGTCCCGGCGGTGGCCGGGCACGCTGCTGGTCGAGGTGGTCGAGCGGACCCCGGTGGCGGTGGTGCCGCAGGGCCGGCAGTTCGCGGTGGTCGACGGTGCGGGCGTGGTGTTCCGGACGCTGCCCCAGCGGCCGGCCGAGCTGCCGTTGGCCCGGGTCGTCTCGCCGGGGCGCGACGACGCCGCGACCCGGGCGGCGCTGCAGGTGCTGGCCGCGCTGACCCCGCAGCTGCGCGAGCAGCTCGTCGAGGTGGCGGTGGAGGGGCCGGCGCGGATCCTGGTCAAGCTCCGTGGCGGCCGCACGGTGGTCTGGGGCGACTCGACCCGCAGCGACGCCAAGGCGACGGTGGCCACCGCACTGCTGGGCCGCGACAGCGACACGATCGACGTCAGCTCGCCGGACGTGGTGACCATCCGCTGAGCCCGATGGGGCACCCCCGGTCCGGGGCGCGTGCCGCCGGTTCCGGTGGGCCGCATCGTTCGTGGGCGCGGTTGACCGATTGTGGACGGGCGTGGCGACACGCCGCGTAGGTCCTTGGTTGACGACGCACGGGCGCTTACGTTGCCCGGAGAAGATCAGTGGTTGACATAACTATAACTCTCTAGTAGAGGGTTAGGGTTTCCTTCGCCCGCTTGTACCGGGGTGGATGTCGACCATGGTCCAGCCGGGCCGCGTGACGGGCCGGCGCCGCCAATCTCGAAGGGAAAGGACCCCGATGACACCTCCGCACAACTACCTGGCGGTCATCAAGGTCGTCGGCATCGGTGGCGGCGGCGTCAACGCCGTCAACCGGATGATCGAGGTTGGGCTCAAGGGCGTCGAGTTCATCGCGATCAACACCGACGCCCAGGCCCTGCTGATGAGTGACGCCGACGTCAAGCTCGACGTCGGCCGGGAGCTGACCCGGGGGCTCGGCGCGGGCGCCAACCCGGACGTCGGCAAGAACGCCGCCGAGGACCACCGCGACGAGATCGAAGAGGTGCTCAAGGGCGCCGACATGGTCTTCGTGACCTGTGGTGAGGGCGGCGGTACGGGCACCGGCGGCGCGCCGGTGGTGGCGAACATCGCCCGCAAGCTCGGCGCCCTGACCATCGGCGTGGTGACCCGTCCGTTCTCGTTCGAGGGCAAGCGCCGGCAGGTGCAGGCCGAGGCGGGAATAGAAGAACTTCGCAACCAGTGCGACACCCTGATCGTGATCCCGAACGACCGGCTGCTCGCCCTGGGTGACCGCGGGATCAGCATGATGGACGCCTTCCGCCAGGCCGACCAGGTGCTGCTCTCCGGTGTGCAGGGAATCACCGACCTGATCACCACACCCGGTCTGATCAACCTGGACTTCGCCGACGTCAAGAGCGTGATGAGCGGCGCCGGCAGCGCGCTGATGGGCATCGGCAGCGCGCGCGGTGACAACCGGGCCGTGGAAGCGGCCGAGGCGGCCATCTCCAGCCCGCTGCTCGAGCAGAGCATGGACGGCGCGCGCGGCGTACTGCTCTCCATCGCCGGCGGGTCGGACCTCGGTCTGTTCGAGATCAACGATGCGGCCCAGTTGGTCACGGACGCGGCCCACCCGGACGCCAACATCATCTTCGGTGCGGTCATCGACGACGCGCTCGGCGACGAGGTCCGGGTCACCGTGATCGCGGCCGGGTTCGACGGCGGTACGCCCTCGTACAAGGCGGCCGAGCCGCCGCGCAAGGTGAGCCAGTCGCAGCCGCAGGCGCAGCCCGCCGTCGCGCACGGTTCGGCGTCGACCACCCAGAGCACGCCGCCCGCGCCGACCCAGTCGACCCGCCGGGTGCTCTTCGACGACGTGGACGTGCCGGACTTCCTCAAGAACGGTTCCTGAGCCGGCCCGATGAACGCACCAGCCAGCGCGGCGCAGCTCGACCGCCGTGCGCAACTCGCGGCAAGCCTGGCCCGGACCAGGACCAGGATCGCGGACGCGGCCGAGGCTGCCGGCCGTACGCGGGACGCGGTCACCATGATCGCCGTGACCAAGACGTACCCGGCCAGTGACGTCCTGTTGCTGGCCGGGCTCGGTGTCCGGGAGATGGGCGAGAACCGGGACCAGGAGGCCGCGCCGAAGGCGGCCGAGGTGGCGGCCGTCGGAGTGGACGTTCGCTGGCACTTCGTGGGGCAGCTACAGCGCAACAAGGCCCGTTCGGTGGTCACGTACGCCGACCTGGTCCACTCGGTGGACAGCGTGCGTCTGGCGGGCGCCCTGGCCGCCGCCGCGGACCGGCACCGGGACACCCCGCTGGGCGCGTTGGTCCAGGTCAGCCTCGATGGCGACGCCGACCGGGGCGGGGCGCTGCCGGACAGCGCCGATGTGGACCGGGGCCTGGCACCGGTGGCCGCCGAGATCGCCCGGCAGGACGGACTGCGGCTGGCCGGGCTGATGGCGGTGGCGCCGCTGGGCTGGGAGCCGGAGCGGGCGTTCGCGCGACTTGCCGAGGTGGCGGCCGGTTTCCGGGTCGACCACCCGACGGCGGGGCTGCTGTCGGCCGGCATGAGCGGTGACCTGGAGGCGGCGATCGCGTACGGCGCGACACATGTGCGCGTCGGTAGCGCGTTGCTCGGAATGCGTTCCACGCTGCGGTAGCCTGGCAACGGACACCAAACTACAACAGTGTTGTTTGAGGCGTACTCACCGCCATCGGGGGGTTGGGGGGACGACCGGGACACCGGTCGTCGGCGAGCGGTCTCGGACCGGTGGGCACTGCAGTGTTCACGCGCGTGACAGTGGCATGGACACGGGGGGCGTGTCGCACGGCGGACGGAGGGGCGCGGCGATGGGTGCACTGCGCAAGGCGGGAGTCTGGCTCGGGCTGGTCGAAGAGGATGACGAGCGGGCCTACGACGACGGCTACGACAACAAGGCCGGTTACCGCGGCGACTCGCGCTACCGGCAGAGCCGGTACGCCGAGGAGTTCTCCGACGAGGACGACGAGCCGGACGAGCCGCCGGCCGTGCCGCGCTCCCGGGCCACGGACCGTGGCGGTCGGATGTCGGAGCGTGCGGGCACCCGGTCCGGTGACCTGGACCGGTCCGACGCTGACCGTCAGGAGCGGGCCGACCGTCCGGAGCGGACCGAGCGAGCCAGTGTCCGCTCCATCACCCGACCCAACTCCGCCGAGCCGTCCTCCGCGCTGACGTACCACACCCGTGACAACCTGGCGCTCGCACCGCAGGTGCAGATGCGCGAGCGGGTGGCGCCGGAGGAGGACCAGCGGTACCAGATCACGACGCTGCACCCCACCACATACCGTGAGGCCCGCACCATCGGCGAACACTTCCGAGATGGTGTCCCTGTGATCATCAACCTCACCGAGATGGATGAGGCCGATGCCCGCCGATTGGTCGATTTCGCCGCCGGGTTGGCCTTCGGGCTGCGCGGTACGATCGAGCGCGTGACCAACCGGGTGTTCCTACTCTCACCGGCTAATGTCCAGGTCACCGCGGAGGACAAGGCCAAGATCGCTGAGGGTGGGTTTTTCAGCCTGAGTTAGCCCGACCGAGGGATCTCGCCTGCCGTGTCTTCGATCCTGTTCCAAGTCCTGTACCTGATCCTCTACATCTTTTTGCTGGTTCTTTTGGCCCGATTTGTCCTGGGAGCCGTGCTGCAGTACGGGCGCCGCTGGCAGCCGGGTCGCGGAGCATCGGCAGGACTCGAAACGGTGTGGAGCGTCACTGATCCGCCCCTCAAGGCGTTGAGGCGTGTGATCCCACCGTTGCGAATTGGTACCGTGAGCATCGACCTGGCCTCCCTTGTGCTCCTGGTTATCCTGTTCGTGCTGATGGAGTTCGTGTTAAGGCCGTTGATCAACGGGTGAACAACCTGGTGACCAGCGCGCTACGCGGCCGCAACTGACCCGAGGAGTTTCGATGCCGCTGACCCCGGCTGACGTACACAACGTCGCCTTCAAGAAGCCGCCGATCGGCAAGCGGGGGTACGACGAGGAGGAGGTCGACGCCTTCTTGGACGAGGTCGAGCGAGAGCTCGCCCGTCTGATCGAGGAGAACAATGAGCTTCGCGCCCAGGTGGAGCGCGGCGGTCGTGGCGGCGCTCCAGCCGGCCCGGGTGCCGATCCCCGACTGGCCGCAGAGCTGAACGATGTCAAGGCCCAGCTCGACCGGGTGCAGCGCGACAAGGCGGCGGCCGAGCAGGCCGCCCGGGCGATGCAGGCCGAGCTGGAGCAGGTGCGTTCGCAGGGTGGCCCGGTCGCGGGCGGCGATGGCGAGCAGCAGGCACTGCGGGTGCTGATGATGGCGCAGCGTACGGCCGACGACCACGTGTCGGACGCCCGTCGCGAGGCCGACAAGCTGCTCTCCGACGCGCGCTCCAAGGCCGAGGAGGTCACCCGCGAGGCGCGGGCCAAGGCCGACGCCCTTGAGCGGGACGCGCGCCAGCGCCACCAGGAGGCCATGGGCGGCCTGGACGCCAAGCGCACCGCGTTGCAGAAGCACATCGAGGAGCTCAAGCAGTTCGAGCGTGAGTACCGCACCCGGCTCAAGGCGTACCTGGAGAGCCAGCTGCGGGACCTCGACGGACGTGGACAGGGTCTCGAAGCGGAGATGACCCGGACCGACGGCAATCGGTCCGGTGGCGGATCCGCGAGCCTGGCCGCGGCCGGACTGGCCAACTCCTACGGCGGCAGCCGCTCCGGCGCGCTCGAAGCCGGGCGCTGACCAACTCGTACGGTTCGGCCCGCACCACACACAACAGTTGGAAACGATGCGGCGAGGGGTGAGCCGTGATAGTCGGAAGTCTCCTGCTCATCCTCGTCGCGGTCACGCTGCTCGTGCTCGGGCTGGCCAATGGCTCGAGCGTGCTGCTGATCGCCTCCATCGCGGCGAGCCTGTTGGCTGCCGTCGCGCTGGTGGTGGGCGCCCGCCAGGCGGCCGCCATCCGCGCCGGGTCCGCTGACTCGGACGAGGAGTCGCTCCCGCTGGCCGGTGGCGAGGGTGTCGGTGAACCGCACCCTCGCCGGGCCGCGGCCGCCGCTCGCGGCACCGAGCGGCGGCGGTCCGACCGGCCCGACCGGTTCGACTTCGACGACACCGCGGGCGGGCTCGACGCGCCGGTCGAGGTGCTGGTCCCCCATCAGGGCGGCCAGCGTCACCACGGTGGGCCCGACCCGATGAGCACCGACGACCCCGGCCGGCGGCAACCGGCCGAGGAAGCCGGGCCACGGGTCACGGGCCGCACCGAAGCCGCCGACGTGTTCGACGAGGATCCGTTCCCGGACGAGCCGGCAGAGCAGTACGTCGCCCCCGCCGACGCGGCCCGGCTCGCCCGGATGGCCGACGACGTGCTGGTGGTCGACGGCCGGCCGCGTTACCACCTCGCCGACTGCCCATTCCTGCGGGATCGGGAGACCGAACCACTACCCGTCGGCGAGGCGGTCGAACTCGGCTTCACGCCGTGTGCCGCCTGTGAGCCGAACACCAGGCTGCTCGCCGACACCCGCCGCGGCTGAGTGCCGGCACAGTGCCCACCGGTGAGGCCGTCCCGGCCAGCATGGACCCCGTGACCGTCGCGGTACGGGTCAAGCCCGGTTCCTCGCGGGTACGGGTGGGCGGCGCCTTCGCAGGCCCGTACGGCTCGGCCCTGGTCATCGCGGTGAACCCACCGGCGGTCGACGGCCGGGCCACCGAGGCCGCCCGGCTGGCGCTGGCGCGAGCCCTCCAGGTCCGTCCGGCCGCGGTGGTGCTGCGGTCCGGCGCGGCCAGCCGGGACAAGCTCTTCCTGGTCGACGGCCCGGCCCCGGTGCTCGACGCCCGGCTGCGCCGGCTGCGGGACGGGATACCGGAGTGAGGACCGTCCACGCGGGGCGCGCATGACGCACGGCCTCGATGTCGCCCTCCTGGTCGGAGCGGCGGTGCTGCTGGTCGCCGTCGGCGCGGTCCGGCTCTCGACCCGGCTCGGCGTCCCCAGCCTCCTGGTCTACCTGGCCATCGGCGTCGCGATCGGCGAGTCCGGACTGGGCATCCGGTTCGACGACGCCGAACTCACCCGTGTCCTCGGCTTCTGCGCGCTGATCGTGATCATCGCCGAGGGTGGGCTGACCGCCCGGTGGAGCATGCTGCGGCCGGTACTCGGCGTGTCCGTACTGCTCTCCACCGTCGGCGTGGTGGTCAGCATCGCCGTGGTCGGGGTGGCGGTGCACCTCCTGCTCGGCCTCGACTGGCGGCTCGCCCTGCTCTACGGCGCGGTGCTCTCCTCCACCGACGCGGCGGCGATCTTCGCCACCCTGCGCCGGCTGCGGTTGCCGCCCCGGATGGTCGCCACCCTCGAGGCCGAGTCGGGCATGAACGACGCCCCGGTGGTGCTGCTGGTCATCCTGCTCGCCACCCCGGCCCTCGGCGCGCACCCGTGGTGGCAGGAGGTGCTCCTGGTCGTCTACGAACTGGTCGTCGGCTCGGCGATCGGCTTCCTGGTCGGCGTCGGCGGGCGGTGGACGCTGCGCCGGGCCGCGCTGCCGTCCTCCGGCCTCTACCCGATCGCCGCGGTCGGCCTGACCGTGCTCGCGTACGGCGCCGGCACCGTGGTGCACGCCTCCGGCTTCATCGCCGTGTACGTCGCGGGCGTGGTGCTGGGCAACGCCCGCCTGCCGCACCGCCAGTCGATCCTCGGGTTCGCCGACGGGCTCGCCTGGCTGGCCCAGATCGGGCTGTTCGTCCTGCTCGGGCTGCTGGTCTCGCCCGGACGCCTGGGCAACGCACTACTGCCGGCCGTGGTCGCCGGGGTGGCCCTGGTCTTCGTGGCCCGGCCGCTGTCGGTCGCGGTCGCCGCGTGGCCGTTCGGTACGAAGCTGCGTGACCAGGTATTCCTGTCCTGGGCCGGGTTGCGCGGGGCGGTGCCGATCGTGCTGGCGACGATTCCGCTCTCGGAACGGATGCCCGGCGCCGACCGCCTCTTCGACGCGGTGTTCGTACTGGTGGTGATCTTCACCGTGGTGCAGACCTCGACACTCGCCCCGGCGGCCCGCTGGCTCGGCGTGGTCGCCCCGGCGGAGGTGGCGGAACTGCGGGTGGAGACGGCCCCGCTGGAGCGGATGGGCGCGGACCTGTTGCAGCTGGAGATACCGTCGGGTTCCCGACTCGCCGGGGTGCACATCGACGAACTCCGGCTCCCGGTCGGCGCCGCGGTGACCCTGGTACTGCGCGACGGCAGCGGCTTCGTACCCGCTCCGGACACCCGGTTGAAGGTCGGCGACAGCCTGCTCGTGGTCGCCACCGAGCAGGTCCGCGACGCCGCCGAGAGCCGGCTGCGGGCGGTCAGCCGACGCGGTCGATTGGCCCGCTGGTTCGGCGAAAGCGGGGACGATCGTGACGGATGATCTGCTAGGTTCTTTTTGCCCGGATTAGGGATTACTCCGGGCTGAAATGCGTGACATCGGTGCGGCGTGTTGTCGGACGTCTGTACGTTCCGTATTCTTGCCAACCTCCGGAGTGCGCGGCGGCCCGCCGCGCGCCCGTTTTGCAACTGGGGGACGCTATGGCCGAGCGGGCGCAAACCGCGGGCGGGGCGGCCCCGGATTCCGGCTCGTCGCCGGTGGATTCCGGCGCCGAACAGTCGGCGAACACACCGGCACCGCAGGCGGCTCCGGCCGCCGACGGACCTCCGCCGGCGGTAACACCGGTCACACCGCCCAGTCCGGCGACGCTGGCGAAATGGGCGCTGGCCAGACGGGCACCGAGGTCGTCGGAGAACGGCACGGTGGCCCCGAACGGCGCGGCCGGATCCAACCTCCGGGTCGCGGAACAGACGAGTCCAGGCACCGCCGATCGCCGCGGGGAACGCGGCCGAGGGAGCGACGATGGCGAAGCCAGCTGACACCAAGACCGCAGCGGGACGCAAGTCGGCGGAGAAGGCCACCCGCAGCCCCGCGGAGACGGAGAAGATCCGGGCCGCCCTGGCAGCCCGGCGTGACGACTTGCGCGCCGAGTACGATCAGACCCTGAGCGAGATTACCGAGCTGCAGCGCGACCGGCTGACCGACTCGGCCGGGGACGACCAGGCCGACACCGGCACCAAGACGTTCGAGCGGGAGCAGGAGATCTCTCTCGCCAACAGCATCCTGGAGCGGATCACGCAGGTGGAACGGGCGCTGGAGCGGCTCGACGAGGGCGGCTACGGCTGGTGCGAGAAGTGCGGCAACCCGATCCCGGTGGAGCGGCTCGCCGCGTTCCCGTCCGCCACCCTGTGTGTCTCGTGCAAGCAGTTGGAAGAGCGACGCTGAGCGACCGGCTCGGCGCGGCGGGCCGGACCCCGCCTGCGCCGGGCCGACGGGACTGCGTCGCCACAGGTGAGAGGCAGTCCCGCTGAACGTCGATGGGGAGCAGATGACCGCAGTACGCCCCGCCGGGCCCGACACCGCCGAGCCGAAGGTGGGTGTGGGCCGACGGCGGGCGATCACGATCCTCGTGGCGACCGCGGTGCTGGTCCTCCTCGCCGACCTCGGCACCAAGCAGTGGGCCCTGTCGGCCCTGACCCCCAGCGAACCGGTACGGCTGTTCGGCGGCGCGGTCTACCTCACCCTGATTCGCAACAGTGGTGCGGCCTTCGGGCTCGGCTCCGAGTACACCTGGGTCTTTCCGCTGGTCACCGTCGCGGTGGTGGGCTGGATCAGCTGGATGGCGACCCGGCTGCGTTCGCTGCCCTGGGCCATCTCGCTGGGCCTGGTGCTTGCCGGCGCGCTCGGCAACTTCACCGATCGGATCTTCCGGGCACCCGGCCCGTTCCTCGGGCACGTGGTCGACATGGTCAGCCTCTTCGACCCGTACGGGCAGACCTGGCCGATCTTCAACCTCGCTGACAGCGCCCTGGTCAGCGGCGTGATCCTGGCGATCCTGCTCGAACTCACCGGTCGGCAGCGGGACGGCACCCGGGTTCGCAACCGCCCGGCCGGCGCCGAGGACGGGACCGACCGGGACGCCTCCACCGAGCCCCGGACGGCGCCGGACAACCCGGACGCCGAACCGGGCAGTCGAGATCGGGATGTGCGATGACCTCCTCCACGTACGGATCGGGACCGGCCCGCGCGGTCGGTGACCAGCGGTCGCTGCCGGTGCCCGACGGACTCGACGGGATGCGCCTGGACCAGGCCGTCGCCCGCCTGTTCGGGCTCTCCCGGACCGCCGCCGCCACCCTGGTCGAGGCCGGCGACGCGCTGGTCGACGGCACCCCCCGCCCCAAGTCCGACAAGGTCAGCGCGGGTTCCTGGCTGGAGGTGACGCTGCCGGCACCGGCGGTCGCCCCGCAGGTCATCCCGCAGTCGGTGGACGGCCTACGGGTGATCTACGCCGACGACGACATCGTCGTGGTGGACAAACCGGTCGGCGTCGCCGCCCACCCCAGCCCCGGCTGGACCGGCCCGACGGTGATCGGTGGTCTGGCCGGCATCGGCCACACCATCGCCACCAGCGGTGCCGCCGAACGCCAGGGCGTGGTGCACCGGCTCGACGTGGGCACCACCGGCGTGATGGTGGTGGCCAAGAGCGAGCAGGCGTACAGCGCGCTCAAGCGGGCCTTCAAGGTGCGCGAGGTGGAGAAGCGTTACCACGCGGTGGTACAGGGACACCTCGACCCGCTGCGCGGCACCGTGGACGCGCCGATCGACCGGCACCCCACCCACGACTGGCGCTGGGCGGTGATGGCCGACGGCAAGCCGAGCATCACCCACTACGACACCCTGGAGGCGTTCCCGGCGGCGAGCCTGCTCGACGTACGGCTGGAGACCGGGCGTACGCACCAGATCCGGGTGCACCTCTCCGCGCTGCGCCACCCCTGCGTGGGTGACCTGACGTACGGGGCGGACCCGACGCTTTCCGCCAGACTCGGACTGGATCGGCAGTGGTTGCATGCCCGAGAGCTCAGTTTCCTCCACCCCCGTACGGCCGAAGAGGTTCGCTTCGTCAGCGACTACCCTGACGATCTGAAGCGGGCGCTCGCCGTGCTGCGCGACTGAGCGTCGAAGCGACCACCATCGACCGTCCGACAAGGGGGAGTGCCGACCGTGCGTGCCGGCGACCTGCTGCGTCAGTTGGATCGACGCCTGCTCCCACCGCTCGCCCGGAGTCTGGCCCGGCTGGGTCAGGGACAGCTGCGGATGCGGGTGCTCACCACCGCCGCGCTGCTCTCCTCGGTCGCCGTACTGGTCACCGCGGTCTGGGCGGCGGACCGGGGGCAGGTCGGCGGTGACCCAACCGTCGGCGAGGTGACCCGGGTCGGGGTGATCGAGGGAGAGTCCATCCCCGGTTACGTCGAGTCCAGCCGGACCGAGTTGAAGGCGCTGGTCGACACGCCGCCGACGGATCCGGGCGGGCAGACGTACGCGCTGGTTACGCTCTCGGCGTACCTGGCGCCGGACCGGCTGACCCCGATCATCGCCGACGTGTCGGTGTCGGAGGTCTTCGCCCGGGTGCCGCTGCCGCAGACCCAGACGGAACTCGTCCGCATCCCGGCCATGCGGATCCCCGACGACGTGCTCGCCGGGATGCGCAAGGTGGCCGAGCGCAAGGACCGGGAGGCCGCCGACTACCGGGAGCGCGCCGCCGGGCTGCCCGCGGACGGTGACCCGGAACTGCGCCGGCTGTACGACACCGGGGCGCAGGTGGCGCTCGACGAGGCGACCGCGTACGGCGAGCTCTGTTCGTGTGTCTACGCGGCCGTCGTCCGGGCCACGCCGTCGGCGCTGGACCGGATCGCGGCCCGACCGGGGGTACGGGCGGTGGACCCGGCACCGGAGGTGACCCGCCTCGACCGGGCGGTGTTCACCCCGCCGCTGCCCGAGCAGCTCGACGTGGCCCACCCACCGGCCGACGCCGGCCTGCCCGTCCCCTCGGCCGGTGCGACCGGTGGACCGAGCACCGAGCCGGCCCCGAACCCCACCACCGGGTCGCCGCTGCCGCCGACGCAGGCCTCGCCGACCGTGGCGCCGAGTGTGAGTCCGACGACGTTCGAACCCACGACCGGTACGCCGTCGATTCCGTCACCGACTCCGGTCGTCTCGTCGCAGCCGCCGTCACCGGTCCCGTCGGCACCCCCGAGTCTGGTCGACGATTACCTGGTGGAGCCCACGGAAGGTGCGCTGGTGGCGGCTCGCTGAGCGGCGGCGGTCGCACCCTCGGGGTCAACGCATGTCTGGCGAACCGGACACTGGTGTCGGCCCTCCGGTGTGGCCTTAATAGGGTTTGCCTCATAGCCTTGTCAGGCGGGGCACCGAGGGCGCTGGGAGGGCAAGCCGTGGACGGCACCGAGACCGGCTGGAGCCGGCCGGCGGAACCAGCACCGCGTTGGCGCGCGTTGCTGGACCGAGCGCGGCTTGGCGGCGGTAGCCGTTCCGCTGAACAGCCCGAGCCGGAAGACCGCTGGGTGGAGGACCTTCGGGCCGCCGGCGCTTCCGCGGAACTCGCCGGACCCCGGTCCGGCGGTGGACAGCAGGACTGGTCGGACGTCGGCCATCCCGCCGATGTCGGTTACCGCCCGGAGCCGGTGAACCCGGCCGGCCCGGGTTACGGACCGGACCCCGGTGAGTCCCGCTACTCCGTCCTCGACAACGGCTACCGACAGGAGCCGGCGCAGCCTGGCGAGTCCCGTTACGCGGCCCTGGAGTCCGAATACCGCCGCAATGCGATGGAGACCGACTACGGCCGGGCGGAGCCGGGCTACGGCCGGGCCGAGCCGGCCGCCTACGGTCGCCCCGAGCCCGACTACGGTCGGCCCGACGCGCCCGGTTACGGCCGGGCCGAGCCGGGCTACGGCCGACCGGACGCGGCCGGTTACGTGCGGCCCGAGCCGGACTACGGCCGCCCGGAGGCAGCCGGCTACGGCCGACCGGACGCCCCCGCCTACGGTCGCCCCGAGCCCGAGTACGGTCGGCCCGACGCGGCCGGTTACGGCCGGGCCGAGCCGGGCTACGGCCGAGCGGACCCGGCCGCCTACGGTCGCCCGGAGCCGGACCACGGCCGGGCCGACGCTCCCGCCTACGGTCGGCCGGAACCGGACCACGGTCGGGCCGACCCGACCGCGTACGGCAGGGTCGATCCCGGTTATGCCCCGCCCCGGTCGGGCTCGGTCGGCGCGGCCTCGGTACCGACCGCGGTTCCGCTGCCGAACGCCGGCCCCACGGCGGGCCCACCCCCGATCATCGCGCCGCCCATCATCACCCCGGTGGTGCCGCCGGTCCCGGACCCGGTGGCGTCCGCCCCGGTCTCGGCGGCGGCCCGGGTCGCGCCGGTACGCGGCGGCGCCGCCCGAGGCGCCGCGGCACCCGCCAACGGCAACTCCTACGGCGCCCCCGGTCGGGTCGAGTGGCGGGAGGGCGCACCGGACGCCGAGGTCGACCGCGCGGTCAGCGTGTTGCGTCGTGACCTCGGCACCCCCCGGGTGCTCGCCTTCGCCAACCCGAAGGGCGGGGTGCACAAGACCACCGCGACCGTGCTCGCCGCCGCCACCGTGGGCAGTGTGCGCGGCCGGGGCGTGCTCGCCTGGGACGACAACGAGCTGCGCGGCACGCTCGGGCTGCGCGCGGGCAGTGCCCGGCACGCCCGTACCATCCGGCACCTCATCACCGACCTGGCCGAGGTCGAACTGCGCACCGGTACGGACCTGACCGGGCGGCTCGACGACTACCTGCGGCACGCCTCGGACGGGTCGTACAACGTGCTGGCGGGCGAGGAGAGCCCCCGGTTCGCGTCCCGACTGGACCAGCAGACCGTACGGCGGGTGCTCGACCTGCTGCGGCGTACCCAGGACGTGATCTGCGTCGACACCGGCAACAACGTGGAGAGCGTCAACTGGCAGACGGTGATCCAGGCCGCCGACCAGCTGGTGGTCACCACCGTGCCGCGCGAGGACGCGGCGTTCGCGGCCGACTGGATGCTCGACCTGCTGCACGAGGTGGGCATGGGTGAACTGGCCGACAACGCGGTCACCCTGGTCTCCTGTCCCACGCCGGGCCGGTCGCCGTTGCAGGCCGACCTGGAACGGCACTTCGCCACGCGTACCCGCGCGGTGGTCGTGGTGCCGTACGACCCGGCGCTGGAGAGCGGTTCGTCGATCGAGTACGGCAACCTCCAGCACGACACCCGGCAGGCCTGGTTGAAGGCGGCCTCGGTGATGATCGAGCCGTTCGCCCGCTGATTACCGGGTCGCCCGGTCGTCACCCGGTTGCCGATGGCACCCCGACCGGCTGGGAGGCGTTCGTGGGTGCCGGCGTGGGGCTCGCCGAGGCAGGTGCCGGGCTGTTGCCGGCGGCCGGCGAGGTGGACCGGTCGGACCGGCCGCAGTCGTGCCGGCGGCCGTACGCCGAGCAGGTTCCGCCGTGCGGATACCACTTGGTGTGGGCGATCCAGGCGAAGTAACCGGTGCTGTTGCGCCGGCTGTCCGGCATGTACTGGTCCGTCATGGCGGACCCGGCCGAGGCGAGCAGCAGCAGCAACGGGATGCAGATGATGCCGAACGGGACGCCGGTGCCGGGTCGAGCCCCCGCGTCGGGGTGGGCGGCCAGCCGTTCGCGCAGCGCGGTGAACGCGAACATCAGCCCGAAGCCGGTGAGGATCAGCAGGCAGTAGAGCAGCACCATGGTCGTACGCGGGTAGAGGCGTACGGTCAGCGTCTCCCACTGCTCGCTGGCCAGCCACATCCGCAGCAGCCAGGCGCTGACCGCGCAGAGCCCGACCGTGACCACCACCGTCCGGCGCCAGCCGAACCAGAGCGCGAGCCCGAGCCCGACCGCGAGCGCGATGGTGAACAGCCCCACCCCGCCGAGTTCACCCAGCGGTGGCCAGGCCGGGCCGGCGTCGGCCGGCCGGTCGTTGCGCCACATCGCGACGTACGCCGGTTCGGTGTCGGTGTCGAAGTAGAAGTAGTTGTCGGCGGTGCCGCCGGTGCCGGCGAGCAGTCCCCGCAGGTGCACCCAGGAGACCAGCAGCAGCGCGGCGAGGGTCGAGGTGGCCAGCAGCAGCACCTTCGCCCAGGCTTGTCGCCACGGTGCCAGCAGCAGGAACGCGGCGGCCGCCCCGGCGGCGCACCAGACGAACCAGCCGGAGTAGAGCAGGAAGAGCAGACCCAGGCCGGTGCCGTAGGCCAGGCCGAGCCCGACCGTACGGCGCAGGTCCAGCCCGGCGGTGCGGCGGACCGTCTGCAGGTAGCGGACCAGCACCGGGATCAGCATGACCAGGGTGATCTGCGGGTACGGCTTGACCGGCTCGATGAACGGCAGCATCGCGACCACGCCGATGCCCAGTGCCCAGACCGGGCGCAGGACCAGCCGCCAGGCGAGGTAGGCGGCCGGGCCGAACAGGGCGGTGCCGACGAGCTGGATCTCCTTGATGGCGAACGCATGGGACTGGTCGCTGACCTTCGCCCAGCCCCGGATCAGCCAGAAGATCGCTGGTGGGTAGTGGTTCGGCACGGTCTCGCCCCGCGACATCCGGCCGATCCAGTCGAGGATCCAGGCGTAGTCGCCGCCGCCGGCCCACAGTCCCCACTCGGTGCCGCGCAGCGCGACGTCGATGCCGCCGGCCACCAGCCCGGTGGTCAGCCCGGCGATGACCGCGCAGCCGAGGGTGACCGCCCGGCGCCGCCGCCCCGGGTCGAGCAGGCGGTGGGCGAGTACCAGGGCGGCGACCAGCACGATGGCCACCACCGCGAACCGGAATTGGAGCGCGGCCAACCCGCTGACCTGCCCCTTGCGGTCGAGCGGGTCGACGTCGACGGTGCGGCTCCAGGCCAGGAACGCCACGGCGGTGCCGACGCTGGCCACCGCCTCGATGGCGTACCAGGGGAGCCGGCGGGATCCGGTGGCGGCGATGCCGGTGCCGCCGGTGTCGCCCGGCCCGGTGGCCGAGGTTGCCGTGGTGAGGGTCTCCGGGTGGTCCGTACGGACCGTGCCGGTCTGCTCCGGCGGTGCCACGACCTCCTGCCTCGGGTTGGGTACGACCGAGCTGTCGTGGGTTGTCATCGCCTGCCCTTTCGACGCAACGCTATGGCTTCCTGACGGACTGCTACGGCTGGTTGGAGACGGTATCGCAGTCGGCGGCGAGTGCGGCGGAGGTCAAGTCGGCGCGGCCGACGGAAGCCCGATGTGTCTCTTCTCAAGGGGCCCGTGTCACCGGTGCCGGGCACCGCGGGAGGCGACTAGGCTTCTCGGTCTGGCGACCCCCGGACCGGCCACCGCTGGTGCCCCGGGTGGTCCCTGCTGTGCTGACGCTGAGGTGAAGGGGGTCCCGGTGTCTGACTCGTTCGTGCACCTGCACACGCACACCGAGTATTCGATGCTCGACGGGGCGGCCCGGCTCAAGGAACTCTTCGCCGAGACCAACCGGCTCGGCATGCCCGCGCTCGCCATGACCGACCACGGCAACCTGTACGGGGCGTACGACTTCCACAAGCAGGCGACCGCGGCCGGGGTGAAGCCGATCGTGGGGCTGGAGGCGTACCTGACGCCGGGCACCGACCGGCGCGACCGGACCAGGGTGCGCTGGGCCGACGGTGGTGAGAACGACGTCTCCGGTGGTGGCGCGTACACCCACATGACCCTGCTGGCCCAGCACGCGGACGGGCTGCGCAACCTGTTCGCGCTCGCCTCCCGGTCGAGCCTGGAGGGCTACTTCTACAAGCCGCGTGCCGACCGGGAACTGCTCAACCAGTACGGCAAGGGCATCATCGCGACCACCGGCTGCCCGTCGGGTGAGATCCAGACCTGGTTGCGGATCGGGAACTTCGAGAAGGCGTGCGAGTCGGCGGCGGAGTTCCGCGACATCTTCGGCGCGGACAACTTCTACCTGGAGTTGATGGACCACGGGTTGGACATCGAGACCCGGATCCGCAAGGACCTGATCCGGCTCGGCAAGACGCTCAACCTGAAGCCGATCGCCACCAACGACCTGCACTACACCCACGCCGCCGACGCCGACGCGCACGAGGTGCTGCTCTGCGTGCAGTCCGGGTCGACGATGGCCGACCCGAAGCGGTTCAAGTTCGACGCCCGTGACTTCTACCTGAAGTCGCCGGCCGAGATGCGCGCGATGTGGGACGCCGAGGTGCCGGGGGCCTGCGACAACACCCTGGAGATCGCCGAGAAGATCGGTGACTACAAGGAGGTGTTCGCCTCCCGGAACCTGATGCCGCAGTTCCCGGTGCCGGACGGCGAGACCGAGGAGACCTTCCTGCGCAAGGAGGTCATGCGCGGGCTCCAGCGGCGGTTCCCGGGCGGGGTGCCGGAGGACCGGCTGCGGCAGGCCGAGTACGAACTCGACGTGATCCTGAAGATGGGCTTCCCCGGCTACTTCCTGGTCACCGCCGACCTGATCGCGTACGCCAAGCGGGAGCGGATCCGGGTCGGTCCGGGCCGTGGTTCGGCCGCAGGTGCGCTGATCGCGTACGCGCTGGGGATCACCGAGTTGGACCCGATGGTGCACGGCCTGCTCTTCGAGCGGTTCCTGAACCCGGACCGCATCTCGATGCCCGACATCGACATGGACTTCGACGAGCGTCGGCGCGGTGACATGATCCGGTACGCCACGGAGAAGTACGGCGAGGCCCGGGTCGCGCAGATCATCACGTACGGCACGATCAAGGCGAAGGCGGCGATCAAGGACGCGGCCCGGGTGCTCGGTTACCCGTTCGCGGTCGGCGACCGGATCACCAAGGCGATGCCCCCGGCGGTGATGGGCAAGGACATCCCGCTCGGCGGCATCTTCGACAAGGCCCACCCGCGTTACCAGGAGGCGGCCGAGTTCCGGGCGCTGTACGACTCCGACGGCGAAGTGGCGAAGATCGTCGACACGGCCAAGGGGCTGGAGGGGCTCAAGCGCCAGTGGGGTGTGCACGCGGCAGGGGTGATCCTGTCCCGTGACCCGCTGGTCGACGTGCTGCCGATCCACAAGCGGGAGCAGGACGGCTCGATCATCACCCAGTGGGACATGGGTGCGTGCGAGACCATCGGCCTGCTGAAGATGGACTTCCTCGGCCTGCGCAACCTGACGATCATGGACGACTGCCTGGAGTCGATCAAAGACAACCGGGGCATCGACCTGGTCCTGGAGGACCTGCCGCTGGACGACAAGGCGACGTACGCCCTGCTCGGGCGCGGTGACACGCTGGGCGTGTTCCAGTTCGACGGCGGCCCGATGCGGGCCCTGCTGCGGTCCATGGCCCCGGACAACTTCGAGGACATCTCCGCCGTCGGCGCGCTCTACCGGCCCGGTCCGATGGGCGCCAACGCCCACAACGAGTACGCCGACCGGAAGAACAAGCGCAAGCCGGTGGTGCCGATCCACCCGGAACTGGCCGAGTCCCTGTCCGAGATCCTGGGCGACACCTACGGGCTGATCGTCTACCAGGAGCAGGTCATGGCGATCGCGCAGAAGGTGGCGGGTTACTCGCTCGGCGCCGCGGACCTGCTCCGCCGGGCGATGGGCAAGAAGAAGAAGGAGATCCTCGACAAGGAGTTCAAGCCGTTCGCCGCCGGCATGAAGGACAACGGCTACTCCGACGAGGCGATCAAGACCCTCTGGGACATCCTGGTCCCGTTCTCCGACTACGCCTTCAACAAGGCGCACAGCGCCGCGTACGGGGTGGTGTCGTACTGGACGGCGTACCTGAAGGCGAACTACCCGGCCGAGTACATGGGCGCGCTGCTCACCTCCGTCGGTGACGACAAGGACAAGTCAGCGGTCTACCTGGCGGAGTGCCGCCGGATGGGGATCAAGGTCCTGCCGCCGGACGTGAACGAGTCCAACGCCCGGTTCGCCGCGGTCGGCGAGGACATCCGGTTCGGTCTCGCCGCGGTCCGCAACGTCGGCACCAACGTGGTCGAGTCGATCCGCCGCTCCCGCAAGGAGAAGGGCCGGTTCACCGACTTCTACGACTACCTGCGCAAGGTCGACGCGGTCGCCTGCAACAAGAAGACCATCGAGTCGCTGATCAAGGCGGGGGCGTTCGACTCGCTCGGGCACACCCGCCGGGGCCTGCTCGCGGTGCACACCGACGCGATCGACTCCTTCCTCGACCTGAAGCGCAACGAGGCGGTCGGCCAGTACGACCTCTTCGGCGACGCCTTCGGAGCCGGTGACAGCGGCCCCGGCATGATCGTCACGCCGCAGATCCCGACCAACGAGTGGGACAAGACCGACCTGCTCACCTTCGAGCGGGAGATGCTCGGTCTGTACGTCTCCGACCATCCGCTCTTCGGTGTCGAGCACGTACTCGCCGCCGCGGCGGACATGTCGATCGCCTCCCTGGCCGAGGAGGGCAACGTCTCCGACGGGCAGATCATCAACCTCGCCGGCATCCTCTCCGGGGTGCAGCGCCGGATCACCAAGCAGGGCCGGGCCTGGGCCTCGGCCACCCTGGAGGACCTCGGCGGCGCGGTCGAGGTGCTGTTTTTCCCGAACACGTACGAGGTGGTCGGGCAGTACATCGCCGAGGACGCGATCGTGGTGGTCAAGGGCCGGGTGGACCGCCGCGACGACCAGCCCCGGCTGATGGCGATGGACATGTCGATGCCGGAGATCACCGCCGCCGACGAGATCAAGCCGGTGGTGCTGGCGTTGCCGCCGTCGCGGTGCACGCCGCCGCTGGTCGAGCGGCTGCGTGAGGTGCTGACCAGCCATCCCGGTTCGGCCGAGGTGCACGTCAGGCTGGTCAACGGTTCCCGGGGCACGCTGCTGCGCCTGGGGCGGATGCGGGTGGCTCCGAGCACCGCGCTGATGGCCGACCTCAAGGCACTGCTCGGCCCGAGCGCGGTC
The DNA here is from genome assembly GCF_040676775.1 of Micromonospora sp. NPDC049523. NCBI lineage: Bacteria > Bacillati > Actinomycetota > Actinomycetes > Micromonosporales > Micromonosporaceae > Micromonospora > Micromonospora sp. NPDC049523. Next base: position 145,770 of record NZ_JBFAPP010000011.1, read on the forward strand.
GCGGGCTGACCTCTGCGGCTTGCGGCCGTTCGCGGCCCGGGCGCCCACGTTCGCGGCCCCCGGCCGACCCGCGGGCCGGTCCGGTGGGCCGATCAGTCCGCCCACCGGCACCACGTCGGACACCACCCGGCGCGGCACCGGTGGGCGGGTCGGCGGTTCGGGTGCGGTCGCCGACCGCGGGCCGCCGCTGGGCGCGCGGATCGGGCAGTCCGCGGATCCGCCGCCCGACGTGGGTGCTGAGCCTGAGAGGATCACGGGGTGAGCCCGGCAGAGCCCGACGACCAGCATCCCGCGGACGACCCCAGCGTCGCCCGGGACGAGAACCGGCGGCCCCAGACAGTCGCCCCGGACGGCCCCGACCCGGCCGACGACCGTACCGCCGCCGGGCCGATCGCGGACGAGCCGCCAGCCGCCGGTGCGGAACATGCGCCGCCCGTCGGGTCCGCGCCCGAGCCGCCGGGTCCGCCGGTGAACGGCTACTCGCTGGCGTACGTCCAGCCGGCACCGGCCCGACCGCGCGCACCGCTGCGGACCCTGACCGTGGCGGTGGCGACCGTCCTGGTGTTGACCCTGCTCGGCGCCCCGCTCGGCCTGCTGTGGCGGTCGGTGGCGCCCTCGGTGCCGGTGATCCAGGCCGACGGCGGCGCGGTGCTGGCCCAACCCCAGCCGGAGGAGTTCGTCGCCGCCGACGGTTGGTTCAGCCTCTTCGGTCTGATCTTCGGGCTGCTCGCGGCGCTCGTGGTGTGGCTGCTCCTGCGCCGCTACCGGGGCCCGGTGGGCATGGTGGTGGCCGCCCTGGGTTCGATCGGCGCGGCCGTGGTCGCCTGGCAGGTGGGGCGGCAGATCGGGCTCGGCGAGTACCAGCGCATGCTGGAGACGGCGTCCGCCGGTACGAGCTTCGGCAAGCCCCCGGACCTGCGGGCCGGTCGGTTCGAGTGGCTCTTCGGGTTCATCCCGGTGCTCCGGGGCGACCTGCTGCTGCCGGCGTTCGGCAGCGTGGTGATGTACACCATGCTGGCCGGTTGGTCCCGTTACGCGGGGCTGGGGGCCGAACCGGAACCGGTCGGCCTCAGTTGGGACTCGGCGGCACTGCCAGTTCCGCCAGCGGCACCGGAACCGCCCGCACCTGGCGCAGCAGAGCCGCCTCGCGACTGAGCAGCCGCAACTCCGCGCGGAGGCGTTCGGCGGTGTCCGGGGTGGCGAGCAGCCGCTGCCGATCCGCCACGGTGAGCGCGGCGGTCGCCGCCACCAGGTGCGAGAGCACCGTCGGGTCGTCCGGCAACTGCTCGGTGAGCTCCTCCGGGTCGGCCCGGATCAGTCCCAGGTACTGCCGGAACACCGCGAGCACCCGAGGTGCCAGCAGGTCGGCCGCCTCCTCCTGCCCCGCCGGCTCCGGCAGCCACTCGACCTCGGCGGTCAGGTACGGCGCGGCCCCCTCGTCGACCTCGCTGATCCGGAACCGCCGACGACCCACCGTCACCAGGTCGAACCGGCCGTCGGACAGCTCGGTGACCTGCCGCACCTCCGCCGTACAGCCGATCTCGTGCAGGGTGACGGCCTCGGCGGGCGCGGCCGGCCCGACCTGGCCGGGCGCCGGCTGGGTCTCCCAGCCGCTGCGGATGGCGACCACACCGAATTCGCGCGGGGTCCCGTCGGGCAACCCGATCAGGTGCCGGACCAGTTCCCGGTAGCGTTCCTCGAAGATGTGCAGCGGCAGGACCAGACCCGGGAAGAGCACCGTCCCGAGCGGGAAGACCGGCAGCCGTGCGTGCACCGGTCGAGCCTAGCCGCTTTTGCCGCCGACGGGTCGCCGCCGAGTTCGAAGAAGTCGTCCCGTAGGGGAGTGGTGGCCGGGGTCACCGTCCCGCCCGCTGGGCGTGCCCGGAGAGCCGGCCGTGGCGCCGCCTAGACTCGTGGGCGTGCTGAATCGGATCGACCTGCGCGGCAGCGCGCGTGACCCCCGGGGGCTGCTGCCCCGTGCCCAGCTCGACGTCTCGGTCGCGGCGGAACAGATCCGCCCCATCGTCGAGGCGGTGCATACGGACGGGTTCACCGCGATCCGGGAGGCCACCCATCGATTCGACGGCGTGCAGCTCGACCAGCTCCGGGTGCCGGCCGAGGCGATCGCCGCCGCCGAGCGGGCACTCGACCCGGCGGTACGCGCCGCGCTGAACGAGAGCATCAAGCGGGCCCGCCGGGTGCACGACGAGCAACGGCGTACGGACACCAGCACCGAGGTGGTGCCGGGCGGCACCGTGACCGAGCGTTGGGTGCCGGTCGACCGGGTCGGTCTCTACGTCCCCGGTGGCCTGGCCATGTACCCGTCGACCGTGGTCATGAACGTGGTGCCGGCGCAGGCGGCCGGGGTCCGGTCGCTGGTGGTGGCGAGCCCGCCGCAGCGGGACAACGGCGGGCTGCCCGACGACCGGGTGCTGGCCGCGTGTGCCCTGCTCGGTGTCGACGAGGTCTACGCCGTCGGTGGTGCGCAGGCGGTCGCGATGCTCGCGTACGGGGCGGACACCGACGCGACCGGTGCCAACCGCTGTGCACCGGTCGACATGATCACCGGTCCGGGCAACATCTGGGTCACCGCCGCCAAGCGGCTGCTGCGCGGTGTGGTCGGCATCGACGCCGAGGCCGGCCCGACCGAGATCGCCGTACTGGCCGACGAGACCGCCGATCCGGCGCACGTCGCCGCGGACCTGATCAGCCAGGCCGAGCACGACCCGCTGGCGGCGAGCGTGCTGGTCACCCCCTCGGTGGCACTCGCCGACGCGGTCGAGGAGGAGCTGACCCGTCAGCTCGCCGCGACCAAGCACGTCGAGCGGATCACCGTGGCGCTCTCCGGTGAGCAGAGCGGGGTGGTGCTGGTCGACGACCTCGAGGCCGGGCTGCGGGTGGTCGACGCGTACGCGGCCGAGCACCTGGAGATCCAGACCGTCGACGCCCGGCAGTGGGCGATGCGGGTACGCAACGCCGGGGCGATCTTCGTCGGGCCGTACGCGCCGGTGTCGCTCGGTGACTACTGCGCCGGCTCCAACCACGTGCTGCCCACCGGCGGCTGCGCCCGGCACTCCTCCGGCCTGTCGGTGCAGTCGTTCCTGCGCGGCATCCACATCATCGAGTACGACGAGACCGCCCTGCGTGACGTCGCCCCGTACGTGGTGACGCTGGCCGAGGTGGAGGACCTGCCCGCGCACGGGCAGGCGGTGTCGGCCCGGTTCCCGAACGAACGGCTCGGGAGGCCGTCGTGACCTCCCTGGACGACCTGCCGCTGCGGCCGGACCTGCGCGGCCGGTCCCCGTACGGGGCACCGCAGCTCGAGGTGCCGGTACGCCTCAACACCAACGAGAACTCGTACCCGGTGCCGGAGACCGTGGTGGACGCGATCGGCAAGGCCCTGTACGCGGAGCTTGCCGACCTGAACCGCTACCCGGACCGGGACGCGCTGGCGCTGCGCGCCGACCTCGCCGACTACCTGGGCCACGGGCTCGGCACCGCCAACCTGTGGGCGGCGAACGGCTCCAACGAGATCCAGCAGCAGCTCCTGCAGGCGTTCGGCGGGCCGGGGCGGACCGCGCTGGGCTTCACCCCGGCGTACTCGATGCACCCGCTGCTGGCGCTCGGCACCGGCACCACCTGGGTGGACGGGCGGCGCGACGGGGAGTTCGGGCTGACCGCCGCCGACGCGGTGGCCCAGGTCGAGACGCACCAGCCGGACCTGGTGCTGCTCTGCTCGCCGAACAACCCGACCGGAACCGCGCTCGACCCGGCCGTGGTCACCGCCGTGCTGGCCGTCGCACCCGGCATGGTCGTCGTCGACGAGGCGTACGCGGAGTTCGCCCGCCCCGGTACGCCGACCGCGCTGGCGCTGCTGCCCGGCCACCCTCGGCTGGTGGTGACCCGGACCATGAGCAAGGCGTTCGGTTTCGCCGGTGGGCGCCTCGGTTACCTGGCCGCGGACCCGGCGGTGGTCGACGCGGTGCAACTGGTTCGGCTGCCGTACCACCTCTCGGCGCTCACCCAGGCCGCCGCGCGGGCCGCGCTGGCGCACCGGGACGCGCTGCTGGCAACGGTGGACGCGATCAAGGTGCAGCGGGACCGGATCGTCGGCACCCTGCGCGAGCGGGGTCTGCGGGTGGCCGAGAGTGACGCCAACTTCGTCCTGTTCGAGGTCGGCGGGGACCAGGGCGTGGTGTGGCGGGCCCTGGTCGAGCGGGGGGTGCTGGTTCGCGACGTCGGCCTGCCGGGCTGGCTGCGGGTCACCGCCGGTACCCCGGCCGAGACGGACGCCTTTCTGACCGAGTTGTCGATCGTGCTGGAGTCGCTGTGAGCAGAACCGCCCGGGTCGAGCGGACCACCAACGAGACCAAAGTCCTGGTCGAGATCGATCTCGACGGCACCGGCCAGGCCGAGATCAGCACCGGGGTCGGCTTCTACGACCACATGCTGCACCAGATCGCCCGGCACGGCGGCTTCGACCTGACCGTACAGACCGTCGGTGACCTGGAGATCGACGCGCACCACACGGTCGAGGACACCGCGCTGGCGCTGGGCACCGCGTTCGACCAGGCGCTCGGCGACAAGGCCGGCATCCAGCGGTACGGCTCGGCCACCATCCCGATGGACGAGGTGCTGGTCCGGGCCGCGGTCGACCTGTCCGGCCGGCCGTACGTGGTGCACGACGAGCCGGCGCTGGCGCCGTACATCGGGCCGGTCTACCCGACCAGCCTGACCCGGCACATCTGGGAGTCGTTCGGCCAGTCGGCCAGGATGACGCTGCACGTGTCGGTGCTGCGGGCGGCCCGCGACGGCGGCCACCCGGACGCGCACCACGTGGTCGAAGCCCAGTTCAAGGCGGTCTCCCGGGCGCTGCGCGAGGCGGTCACGGTCGAGGCGCGCAACGCCGGGCTGATCCCCAGCACGAAGGGCGCGTTGTAGTGGCACCGGCGCTGTTCGTCCTGGCCGGTGTGCTGGTCGGCGGGGTCTGGTCGCTGCGTCGGCAGGGTGCCTCGGTCGGCGTGATCGGGTTCGTCGGCCTGCTCGCGCTGCTGGCCACCGCCGGTGGTGTGCTCTGGCTGCTGCCCGGGGACTCCTGATGCCCGCCGTGGTGGTGCTCGACTACGGTTCGGGTAACCTCCGGTCCGCGCAGCGTGCCCTGGTCCGGGCCGGCGCGGACGTCACCGTCACCGCCGACCTCGATGCCGCCGCCGCGGCCGACGGCCTGGTGGTGCCGGGGGTGGGGGCGTACGCGGCGTGCATGGCGGGGATCGAGGCGCTCGGTGCCGGCCCGGTGATCGCCGAGCGGGTCGCCGCCGGTCGCCCGGTGCTCGGCATCTGCGTCGGCATGCAGATCCTCTTCGAGTACGGCGAGGAACACGGCGTGGTCAGCAAGGGGCTGGGCCTGCTGCCCGGCGGGGTGACCCGGCTGGCGGCCCAGCGGGTGCCGCACATGGGCTGGAACACCGTCGAGCCGGCCGCCGGTTCGGTGCTCTTCGCCGGGCTGCCCGACGAGGCCCGGTTCTACTTCGTGCACTCGTACGCCGCCGCCGATTCGGACGTGCTCGCCGGGGCGGGGGCACGGGTGACCACCGCGACGCACGGCGGGCGCTTCGTCGCCGGGGTGGAGCGGGGTGTGCTCTCCGCCGCCCAGTTCCACCCGGAGAAGTCCGCCGACACCGGGGCGCTGCTGCTGCGCAACTGGCTGGGCACGCTGTGAGCGGGACGGGCCGGTGAGCAAGGAGCGGGCCCGACGACGGGCGGTACGCGAGGCCGAGGCCGAGAAGGCACGGGCGGTACGCGCCCGCCGGGTGGCCCGTCGACAGCGGCGGCGTACGCTGCTGCGGCGCCTCACCCCGCGGCTGCCGGACCGGCGTACCGGGCGGATGTTCGCCCGGCGCAGCCGCAGCCAGCGGGCCGGGGTGGCGGTGCTCTCGATCACGGTGCTCGGTGCGATCTGGTTCCTGGTCGACGACCTGGGCTTGCGCCTGGGGTTGATCATGTTGCTGCTGCTCGTGCTACCGGCGGTCGTGGTGCTCGCGTTCGGGCGCCGGATCTAGACCCTTCGTTGTGACCGGAAACCACCGGCGGGTCGCCGGAGTCCGGATCACCTAGACACAGGAGACACTGTGAGCCTCACCCTGTTTCCGGCCGTCGACGTAGCCGACGGCCGGGCGGTACGCCTGGTCCAGGGCGCCGCGGGCAGCGAGACGACGTACGGCGATCCGATGGACGCCGCTCTGGCCTGGCAGCGGGACGGGGCGACCTGGCTGCACCTGGTCGACCTCGACGCCGCCTTCGGCCGTGGTTCGAACGCGCACCTGCTGGCCGACGTGGTCCGGCGGCTGGACGTGAAGGTGGAACTCTCCGGTGGCATCCGGGACGACGAGTCGCTGCGGGCGGCGCTCGGCACGGGTGCGGCCCGGGTCAACATCGGCACCGCCGCCCTGGAGGACCCGGTCTGGTGCGACCGAGTGCTGGCCGAGTACGGCGACCGGGTGGCGATCGGCCTGGACGTGCGCGGCCGTACGCTGTCCGCCCGTGGCTGGACCCGCGACGGCGGTGACCTGTTCGAGGTGCTGGAGCGGCTGGACAAGGCCGGCGCGAGCCGGTACGTGCTGACCGACATCACCAAGGACGGGACCATGCGCGGGCCGAACCTCGACCTGCTGCGTGAGGTCTGCTCCCGTACCGACGCGCCGGTGATCGCCTCCGGTGGTGTGTCCACACTGGACGACCTGCGGGCGCTGGCCGCGTTGGAGTCGATCGGGGTGGAGGGTGTGATCGCCGGCAAGGCGCTCTACTCCGGTGCGTTCACCGTGGCCGAGGCGCTCGCCGTACTGGCCGAGTAGGGCGGGCCGCCACCGCGAGCGGGTGGCGGACCGCAACCTGATCAGTTGTGCACAATTGTATTGAGCGATATCGTTCTGCTCATGGACGTGGACGAACTGGCGCTGGACCAACAGGTCTGCTTCGCGCTCTACGCCACCTCCCGTGCCGTCACCGACCTCTACCGGCCGATCCTGGACGAGTTCGGGCTCACCTACCCGCAGTACCTGGTCCTGCTCGTGCTCTGGGCGCGGCCCGACGACCCTCCCACGGTCAAGCAACTCGGCGCCGAACTGCACCTGGACTCGGGCACCCTCTCCCCGCTGCTCAAGCGGCTGGAGCGGGCCGGCCTGGTGACCCGGCGACGGGCGGTCCGGGACGAACGCCTGGTCGAGATCGAGCTGACCGGCTCCGGACGGGCGCTGCGCCAGCGGGTCGAACAGGTGCCCAGGCGGATCGTCCGGGCCACCGGCCTGAGCGGGCCGGACCTGGTCGCGCTGCGCGGCACCCTGAACCAGATCACCCAACTGATCCACCAGCAGAAGGAGCAGTGATCACCATGCAGGTGCTCTACACGGCAGAGGCACAGTCCACCGGCGAGGGCCGGGGCGGCAAGGTGCGTACCAGCGACGGCACGCTGGAGATCGACCTCGCGGTGCCGAAGGAGATGGGTGGCGAGGGCGGCGGCAGCAACCCCGAACAGCTCTTCGCCGCCGGTTACGCGGCCTGCTTCCACTCCGCGCTCAAACTGCTCGGCCGCAGGGCGAAGGCCGACGTCACCGGCTCCGTGGTCACCGCCGAGGTGGGCATCGGCCGTGGCGAGGGCGCCGGCTTCGGCCTGGCCGTGACGCTCGTCGTCGACCTGCCCGAGATCGACCGCGCCGCCGCCGAACAACTGGTCGAGCAGGCCCACCAGGTCTGCCCCTACTCCAACGCGGTGCGCGGGAACATCGAGGTGGACCTGCGGCTCGGGCAGACCCGATGAGCCGCACCGGGCGGGAGATCCACCTGGCCAGCCGACCGCACGGCTGGCCCACCCTGGAGAACTTCAGCCTGGTCAAGGTCCCGGTGTCGGACCCCGGACCGGGGCAGGTGCTGGTCCGCAACCAGCTCATGTCGGTCGACCCGTACATGCGCGGGCGGATGAACGACGTCAAGTCGTACGCGGAGCCGTACCAGCTCGACGCACCGCTGTACGGCGCGGCGATCGGCGAGGTGATCGCCACCGAGACCGACGCGTTCCAACCCGGTGACCTGGTGCAGCACAACCTCGGCTGGCGGGAGTACGCCGTACTCGACGCAGGATGGGCGCACCGGATCGATCCGCAGGTCGCGCCGGTGTCGGCGTACCTCGGTCCGCTCGGCGGGATCGGGCTGACCGCGTACGCCGGGCTGGTCGACGTGGCCGCGCTCCAGCCGGGCGAGGACGTCTTCGTCTCCGCCGCGGCCGGCGCGGTGGGCAGCCTCGCCGGCCAGATCGCGAAGCTCAAGGGTGCCGGACGGGTGGTCGGCAGCGCCGGCTCGGCGGAGAAGGTGCAGCGGCTGCTCGCGCTCGGCTTCGACGCCGCGTTCAACTACCGTGACCAGCCCGTACGGGAGTCGCTGAAGGAGGCCGCGCCGGACGGGATCGACGTCTACTTCGACAACGTCGGCGGCGACCACCTGGAGGCCGCGATCTCCTCGCTGCGGCTGCACGGCCGGGTGGCGATCTGCGGCATGATCTCCCAGTACAACGCGACCGAACCGGTACCGGGACCGCGCAACCTGTCACTGACCGTTTCGAAGCGGCTCACCCTGCGCGGGTTCCTGATCCACGACCATGTCGGGCTGCGCGAGCAGTTCCTCGGCGAGATGTCCGGTTGGCTCCGCGACGGCCAGATCCAGTACGACGAGACCGTGGTCGAGGGCCTGGACAACGCCCCGTCGGCGTTCCTCGGCCTGCTGCGCGGCGAGAACCTGGGCAAGATGTTGGTACGTCTCTGACGTGGTCCGTACCCCGGGCCGGACCTGACCGCCGCGCGGTCGGCCCGGCCCGGGCGGACGGTTAAGCTCGACCCATGACCGTGGCGGTGCGCGTGATCCCCTGTCTCGACGTGGACGCCGGGCGGGTGGTCAAGGGGGTCAACTTCCTCGACCTGCGCGACGCCGGTGACCCGGTCGAGCTGGCCGCCGCGTACGACCGGGCCGGCGCGGACGAGCTGACCTTCCTCGACGTCACCGCCTCGGTCGACGACCGGGGCACCATGCTGGAGGTGGTACGCCGTACCGCCGAGTCGGTTTTCATCCCGCTCACGGTCGGCGGCGGCGTACGCAAGGTCGCCGACGTGGACACCCTGCTGCGTGCCGGTGCCGACAAGGTCGGGGTCAACACCGCCGCGATCGCCCGACCGGAGCTGATCGCCGAGATCGCCGAACGGTTCGGCAGCCAGGTGCTGGTGCTCTCGCTGGACGTACGCCGGGCACCGGCCGGCACCACCACGCCGAGCGGCTTCGAGGTCACCACCCACGGCGGACGCCGGGGCACCGGCCTGGACGCCGTCGACTGGGCGCGTCGCGCCGCCGAACTGGGCGCCGGGGAGATCCTGCTCAACTCGATGGACGCCGACGGCACCAAGGCCGGCTTCGACCTGGCCCTGATCGGGGCGGTCAGACAGGTGGTCGAGGTCCCGGTGGTCGCCAGCGGCGGCGCGGGCGCGGTGGCCGACTTCCCCCCGGCGGTCGATGCCGGTGCCGACGCGGTCCTCGCCGCCAGCGTCTTCCACTTCGGCGAGCTGACCATCGGCGAGGTCAAGAACGCCCTCCACCACGCCAACCACCCGATCCGCCGCTGACCCCCCGCATCCCCGGCCTCCTCCGGCGATCTTGCGGTTGTGGCGCCCGAATCGGGGTACTCATCCGGATTTGCGCACCACCATAACTGCAAGATCGTCGCGCTATGCGGGGTCGTTCTCGGGGGAGCGGCGCGGGCGGGGGACGCTGGTACGGGCGGAGAACTCCAACACCGCGGCGGCGTGCTCGTCCTCGTGCAGTTCCCAGTCGGCGGCGCCCGGAGCGGCTCGGCGGCTCAGCACCGAGTGCACCGTCTCGACGGCGCTGGCCAGGCCGTTGCGCGGGCGCGTACGCCAGAGGTGTTCGCCGGCCGGGGTGACCCGGAACCAGCCGTCCGCCACGTTGATCAGCTCGGCTCCGGCGAGCCGGCGTACTGCCGCCTCGACCTCGTGCCGACCGGGGATGGTGTGGTTGAGGTGGTCAGCGGTGGAGAGGACGTCGGCGAGGCGTACGCCCTCGGGCCGGCGGGTGGTCGCGGAACGTCGGTGTCGCCCGGCGCCTCCGGCGATCACGAGCGACACGAAGATCCAGGCGTCTGCCCAACGCCACCCCTCATCCCCCATGGGGAAATGATGCCGTGTGATCGCCGCCGAGGGAACCATTGTGGGGACTGTGTTTCCCGCCTCACCCGCTCGCGGGCCCCGGACCTGCGACAACGAAGCCCGTCTATGCCGGTGCGGCACCGGCCGCGGCCGGCTGACCGGGAGCCGGGCCGGCGCCGGTCGGCGGGATGTGGAACATCGGGATGAACAGGTGGGCGAGCGGTCCGATGGCGAGGGCGTACACGACCGTGCCGACGCCGACCGTGCCGCCGAGCAGGACGCCGACCGCGAGCACCCCGACCTCGATCACCGTACGGACCAGCCGGATGGAGCGCCCCGGGCGGCGGGCGACGTAGCCGGTCATCAGCCCGTCGCGGGGACCGGGGCCGAGTCGGGCACCCAGGTAGAGGCCGGTGGCCACCCCGTTGAGCAGGATGCCGGCGACCAGGAAACCGATCCGGGCGGCGAGCGCCGACGGGGTCGGCAGGACGTACTGCCCGGCGTCGACGACCAGCCCGATCACCACCACGTTGCTGACCGTGCCGATGCCGGGGCGCTGGCGCAGTGGGATCCAGAGCAGCAGCACCAGTGCGCCGACCAGGATGACCACGGTGCCGAAGGAGAGCCCGGTGCGTTCGGCCAGACCCTGGTGGAAGACGTCCCACGGGTCCAGGCCGAGCGTCGACTCGAGCATCAGCGCCATGCTGAAGCCGTACAGGGTCAGGCCGGCGAAGAGCTGTACGAGGCGCCGGGTCAGCCGGTCACGAAGGTTGCCAATCTGGGTCACGGATGCCACTCTAAGTACCAATTCGAGGGTCGGAAGAGAGCCAATTGAGGGTGGGTGGCCATGACTGTGCTGGTACGTGGCACGCAATTGGCTCGTCTGCTGGGTCAGTGGCACGCGTTGCCGGGCCGCCGACGCAGTCCCGACTACCTCGCCCTCGCCAGTTCCGTACGCGGGCTGCTCGCCGACGGTCGGCTGCCGCTGGGCGTACGACTGCCGGCCGAACGCGAGCTGGCCGAGGCGCTGCTGGTCAGCCGTACCACGGTCACCGCCGCGTACCGGGAGTTGCGCGAGAGCGGCCACCTCAACAGCCGGCGCGGCGCCGGGAGCTGGACCATGCTCCCCGGTGGACACCGGGTCGCCTCTTCCGGGCTCTGGACCCCGCAGGACGATCTCGACATGATCGACCTCGGCTGCGCCGCGCTCGCCGCGCCGGCCCAACTCGTGCCGGCCGCCCGCGCCGCCGCCGAGGACCTGCCCCGCTACCTCGGCGGCGCCGGCTACCACCCGACCGGCATCGTCGAGCTGCGTGAGGCGATCGCCTGCGGTTACACCGAGCGCGGACTGCCGACCAGCGCCGAGCAGATCATGGTGACCAGTGGCACCCAGCACGCGCTGGACCTGGTGCTGCGGCTGGCCCTGCCGACCGGCGGCAGCGTACTGGTCGAGTCGCCCACCTATCCGAACGCGCTGGCCGCGCTCTCCGCGCGGCGGGCTCGGATCGCCACCCACGGCCTGGCGCCGAGCGGCTCCGGCTGGGACGGCGAACTGCTGCTCAGCGCGCTGCGCCAGAGCCGGCCACGACTGGCCTACCTGATCCCGGAGTTCCAGAACCCGACCGGGCACCTGATGTCGGCCGACCTGCGCGAGCGGGTGGTCGCCGCGGCCCACGCCGGTGGCACCGACCTGGTCGTCGACGAGTCCTTCGTGGACCTGCCGCTGACCGACGCCCCGATGCCACCGCCCGCGGCCGTCTTCGACCGGCACTCCCGGGTGATCTCGATCGGCGGCATGAGCAAGCCCTACTGGGGCGGTCTGCGCATCGGCTGGGTACGCGCCTCGGCGCCCCAGGTGCAGCGGCTGGCCGCGGCGCGGGTGGGTGTCGACATGGCCAGCCCGGTGCTGGACCAACTGGTGGCCGTACGGCTGCTCGCGGACGCCCCGACGATCGTGGCCGCCCGCCGGACCCAGTTGGCCGAGCAGCGCGATGCCCTGCTCGCCGTGTTGCGGGAGTCGCTGCCGGACTGGCAGGTCACCGTGCCGCAGGGCGGGGTGACGCTCTGGGCGGAACTCGACGGGCCGATCTCCAGCGCGCTGTCCCGTGCCGCCGAGGAGGTCGGCGTACGGCTGGCCCCCGGCCCCCGGTTCGGCCTGGACGGCACCCTCGAACGTTTCCTGCGGCTGCCGTTCACCCTGCCGGCCGCGGACCTGGTGGAGGCGGTGCACCGGATCGCCGCGGTCCGCTACGACCTGGACCGGTCCGCCGCTCGTCCACAGTGGAGAGAACCCGCCGTCATCGCGTGAGCGTACGTCGGGAAGGGCCCCCTGCTCGGATTCCGAGGTGAGGGGCCCTTCCTGACCCTCGGCCGGGGGAGCGGCCGAGTGCGTTGGGGGATCAGATCTCGGCCAGGGTGCCCTGGTACATCTTGTCGATCTCGTCGGCGAAGTTCGCCTCCACGCCGCGACGCTTGATCTTCAGCGAGGGGGTCAGCTCGCCGTCCTCGATGGTCAGGTCGCGGGGCAGGATGCTGACCTTCTTGATCGTCTCCCAGCGGTTGAGCTTGCCGTTCAGCTCCTGCACGTAGCCGTCGACCATGGCGCGCACCTCGGCGGAGCCGACGATCTCGGCGTACGGCTTGCCGGCCAGCGGGCCGCCGACCGCCCAGCCGGCGATCGCGTCCGGGTCCAGGGTGACCAGCATGACGCAGTAGTTGCGGGCCTGGCCGATCACCAGCGCCTGCGAGGTGTACGGGCAGAGCGCCTTGAACAGGCCCTCGATGTGCGACGGCGCGATGTACTTGCCGCCGGACGTCTTGACCAGGTCCTTCTTCCGGTCGGTGATCTTCAGGTAGCCCTGCTCGTCGAGGGTGCCGATGTCGCCGGTACGGAAGAAGCCGTCCTCGGTGAACGCGGCGGCGGTCTCCTCCGGCAGGTTGTGGTAACCGCGCATCACCGGGGCACCGCGCAACAGCACCTCACCATCGGAGTCGATCTTGCACTCCAGGTCGCCGAGGCGCTGGCCCACCGTACCGATCCTGAGCTTGCCGGGCCGGTTGACGAAGTTGCCCGCGCTGGTCTCGGTCAGCCCGTAGCCCTCCGAGATCGGCAGGTTCGCGGCGGCGAAGAACGCGCCGATCTCCGGGCTCAGCGGGGCGGCGCCGGAGACCATTACCCGGATCCGTCCGCCGAGCCGGGCCTGCAGCTTGCTGAAGACCAGCTTCTCCGCCAGCCGGTAGCGGAACGCCAGCCCACCCGGCACCGGGGAACCGGCCTGTTCCAGCCGGACCTTCTCCTTGCCCGTCCGGACCGCCCAGGCGAAGATCTTCGCCTTCGCGCCACCGCCGGACTGGGCCGTGGTGACGGTCTTGTTGTAGACCTTCTCGAACACCCGGGGCGCCCCGCACATCAGCGTCGGTCGGACCACGGAGAGCAGGTCGACCAGCTTGTCCACCCGCCCGTCGACGTACGTCGGCAGGCCGACGTGGATCACGCCGCAGATCAGCGTCTTGCCGAACGAGTGCGACAGCGGCAACCAGAGGTACTGCAGGTCGTCCGGCCTGAGCAACTCGAACTCGGCCTGGCGTACGCCCTCCCAGACCCAACCGGCGTGCAGCAGCTCGACACCCTTGGGACGGCCGGTGGTGCCCGAGGTGTAGATCAGGGTGGCCAGGTCGTCCCCGCCGATCTCCGCCACGATCCGTTCGATCAGCTCGGGGTCTCGTTCGAGTGCCTGCGTACCCTGGATCTCCAGGTCGGCGAGGGTGATCTGGGGGATGGCGGCGGCCGGGTCGGCGGTGCCGTCGATGAGGACGACGTGGGTCAGTTCGGGCAGGTTCGCCCCCGCGATCTTGCCGGCCTGGGTGGCGTTCTCCGCGATCAGCACCCGCGAGCCGGAGTCGGCCACGATGAAGCTGGCGTCCTGCGGTTCGGTCGTCGGGTAGACCGTGGTGGTCGCGCCACCCGCGCACATGATGCCGAGGTCGGCGACGACCCAGTCGAGCCGGGTGTTGGCCAGGATCGCCACCCGGTCCTCGCGCCCGACGCCGAGTTCACGCAGGCCGGCGGCGACCGCCTTGGCCCGCTGGCCGACCTGGGACCAGGTCAACCAGACCGGGCCGGAGTCGTCCGGGGCGGGGTAACCGAACGCCTGCCGGTCGGGGGTGGCGGTGACGCGCTGCAGGAACATGTCCGGGACGGACCGGTACGGGAGGTCGAAAGCCATGAGGGGGGTCAGCCTTCCGAATATGGGTGCGTGACGGGCATCACGTTAAATGTTGGTTACTAGACAGTATTGCGCGGGGTCCAGCTCGGCTACCCCCGAAGTGACCGGGGCGATCGCTGTCCGAAAGTCCGGTACCCGGATGGGCCGGTCGGTGCGTGGTATGAGGATTTCGATATAGAGCGCCGATGATGTTATTACATAGGCTGACCTCGATCGATCCATCTCCGGACGGTCAGGGAGGAGTCGGAAGATGACACGTGCGGACTTGCGCTACGCGCGCCGGCTGGCGCTCGGAATCTTCGTCGCGGCGGCGACCGCCGCGGTAGCCACCACCAGCCCGGCGGCCGCCGCACCGGCAACCGGCGAGGTACGGCTCGCGGGCAGCCCGAACGCGGTCGCGGGCAGCTACATCGTGGTCCTCAAGGACGGCGCCGTCGGCGCGGCGGCCGGCACGGCACGGGCCGCCACCGCGGTGCCGACCAAGGCCGGCGAACTGGCCGACAAGTACGGCGGCAGCGTCGCCCAGGTGTACGGCGCGGCCCTGAACGGATTCGAGGCCCGGCTGAGCGCCAAGGCGGCCCAGCGCCTCGCCGCCCACCCCGACGTCGCCTACGTCGAGCAGGACCAGGTGGTGTCGATCAACGCCACCCAGACCAACCCGCCGTCCTGGGGGCTGGACCGCATCGACCAGCGCAACCTTCCGCTGAACCGCTCGTACACGTACCCGAACACCGCCAGCAACGTACGGGCGTACATCATCGACACCGGTATCCGCTTCTCGCACAGCGACTTCGGCGGCCGGGCCACCAGCGGCTACGACGCCGTCGACGGCGGGTCGGCCGACGACTGCAACGGGCACGGTACGCACGTCGCCGGCACCGTCGGCGGCTCCGCGTACGGGGTGGCCAAGGCCGTCCGGCTGGTCGGCGTACGGGTGCTCAACTGCTCCGGCAGCGGCACCAACGCCGGTGTCATCGCCGGTGTCAACTGGGTCACCCAGAACGCGGTGAAGCCCGCGGTGGCCAACATGAGCCTCGGCGGCGGCGCCAGCACCGCGCTGGACAACGCGGTCGCCAGCTCGATCAGCTCCGGCGTGACGTACGCCCTGGCGGCCGGCAACTCCAGCGCCAACGCCTGCAACTCGTCGCCGGCCCGTACCGCCTCGGCGATCACCGTCGGCGCCACCACCAGCACCGACGCCCGCGCGTCGTACTCGAACTACGGCACCTGCCTGGACATCTTCGCGCCGGGTTCGTCGATCACCTCGGCCTGGTACACCAGCAACACCGCGACCAACAGCATCAGCGGTACGTCGATGGCCTCGCCGCACGTGGCCGGCGCGGCGGCCCTGGTGCTCTCGGCCAACCCGTCCTACACCCCCACCCAGGTGCGCAACTACCTCTACGACAACGCGACCCAGAACGTGGTCACCAACCCCGGCAGCGGCTCGCCGAACCGCCTGCTGTTCGTGGTCAACTGACACCGACCATCCGGCTGAGCTGACCGACAGCTCGACGGCAACGAGTACGGGGAGCCGGGCGGGTGCCGGCTCCCCGTACTCGTCCCGGTCGGTCAGTGGTCGTCGTGCTGGTGCCGTGGGTCAGTGGTCGGACTTGCGTTCCGTGCGGGTGATCCGGCCGGTGGCGACGTCGACGTCGACGCGCACCCGGTTGCCGTCCTGGATCAGCCGGACGCTCCACACCTGGCGACCGTGCTCCTGCTCGGACTCGACCTTCTCCAGCTTGCCGCCGCCGACGTGCTCGCGGGCGATCTCGACCGCCCGGTCCCGGCCGACCTTGCCGCTGCTCGGCACGGTCCGGTCCGCCGTCGGTGCCGGTGCCGGACCGGTGGAGCTTCCGTCCGTCGGGGTGCCCGGATCGGTCGGGGTGCTCGATTCCGTCGGCGTACCCGTGTCGGTCGGCACGGCCGGGCCGGTCGAGTCGTCGGAGGTCGCCGACACGGTGGGATCGGCGGGCACTGTCGCATCCGTGCTCGTGACAGCGGCGGGTCGGGCGGTGTCGTCACCGCCCGACGTCCGCTCGGCGGCGTTCGCGCCCAGCGCGGTGCCGACCAGTGCGACGGCGAGTACGCCACCAGCGGCCAGGATCAGTGTCTTGCGGGTCATCGGAACCTCCTCGGGCGGCCTACTGTCGGTTCGGCTGCCTGCGTTGGTCACAGGTTCGCCCGAGCCGGGATAGCGGCGCGCTGCGCGACTGCTAAGGCCGGGTAAAGCCGCGCGAGTCCCAGTAGAAGCCGCGTCGAGCGGGGGTGGACGCGCCTCAGGCCGGCTGAAGCCGGGTCGGGCCGGGCAGAAGACGCTCCCGCTACGCCGGGTCGGACGGCGGTGGTCCCAGCTCCACCCGGATCCGGGCTCCGCCCTCGGCGTTGTCGGCCAGATGCAGCGCACCACCGCTGTCCCGGGCCGCCCGGTCGGCGATGTCCAGCCCCAGTCCGGTCGACCCGGCGAAGCTGCCGCCCCGGCGTACCGGTGTCGCCACCGGACCGGCATCGACGCTGGCATCGGCCGGCGCGCCGGTGTCCGTACGGCCGGGTTCGACCAGCGGGCGGGGCAGTCCGGGGCCGTGGTCCGCCACGGTCAGCACCGCCCCGCCACCCGCCCTCGGCACCAGCGTGACCGAGAACCCGGTGCCGTCGGGGGTGTGCGCGAAGATGTTGCCGAGCAGCGCATCCACCAGCGCGGCGAGTTCGTCGGTCGGTAGCCGGACCGGCAGCGGCCCGGCAACCAGCTCGGACGTGATCGTCCGACCGGTCTCCTCGGCCAGCACCGACCAGAACTCGACCCGGTCCAGGACCACCGGGGCCGCGTCGCACCAACCGTCCGCCCCCGTCGGGCCATACCGCCGGGCCTGTCGGATCAACCCGGTCACCGCCCGCTCCAGGGCGTCCACCGCAGCGGTGATCCTGGCCGCCTCGGCCCGGTCGGTAAGCGCCTCGGACTCCAGCCGCAGCGCGGTCAACGGCGTACGCAACCGGTGCGACAGGTCGGCTACCTGCTCGCGTTCGTCGCGCAGCAGCTCCTGGATCCGGCCGGCGAGGTGGTTGAGCGCTCCGGCGACCTCACGCAGCTCCGGTGGCCCGGTCGGGGTGGCCCGCGCGGAGAGGTCGGCGCGGGCGAGCCGGTGCGACACCGCGGACAGCTCCGCGATGGGGCGTACGAGTGCCCTGGCCAGCCGGTCGGCGACCACCAGGCCGAGCAGCAGCAGGGTGGCGCCGAGCGCGGCGAGCAGCAGCCATGCCCGCCGTACGCCCCGATCCAGTTCCGCCGCGGTGACGAAGGTACGGATCACCGCGGTTTCGCCCGGCCGGCGCTGTACGGCGACCACGACCTCCCGCCCGTCCGGCCGGTCCACGGTCACGCTCCTGCCGCGCGCGGCCAGCGTGACCGCGTCCGTGCGCGGGGCGGGGGTGCCGAGTACCGATCCGTCCGCCAGGAAGACGGTGACCGGCCGGTGCGATTCGGCGGCCACCTGCTCGACGCTGAACCGCAGCGCGTCCGGATCGGCGCTGCCCACCAGCGCGGCCACGCTCTGTACGGCCGCCACCGCGCTGTTGGTCGCCCTGTCCACCGCCACCCGGCGCAACAGCACCGCGAGCGGCACCAGGAACGCGAGCAGGACCAGGCACATGGTCGCGGCGACCAGCAGCGTCAACCGCCGCCTCACGCCGGCCGCCCCGCCCCCGCCGCCGGCCCGTACTCCGTTCCCGGCCCCGCCGCCGTTCCCGGCGAGGGATCCGTGTCCGGCCCCGCGGCCGAGTCCGGCCCGGCGCCCGGCCCGGGGGCGTCGAGCCGTACGCCGACGCCGCGCACGGTGTGCAGGTAGACCGGTTGCTGCGCGGTCTCGCCGAGCTTGCGGCGCAGCCAGGACAGGTGCACGTCGACGGTCTTGTCGGCGCTGCCGTACGGCACCTGCCAGACCTCGGTGAGCAGTTCCCGTTTGCTCACCACCTGTCCGGCCCGTCGGGCAAGGTGGTGCAGCAGGTCGAACTCGCGCGGGGTCAGCTCCAGGTCGCGCCCGGCCCGGCTGGCCGTCCGCGCCCCCGGGTCGATGCGCAGCTCGCCCACGGTCAGCACCGCGGGCTGGGTCGGCTGCTCCGGCCCGCGCCGGAGCACCGCGCGGACCCGCGCGTCGAGCTGGGCGGCGGTGAACGGCTTCACCACGTAGTCGTCGGCGCCCGCGTCGAGTGCGCGCACGATCTCCGTCTCGTCGTCGCGTGCGGTCGCGATGATCACCGGAATGGTGCTCACCGCGCGCACCATCCGGAGCAGTTCCAGTCCGTCGAGGTCGGGCAGGCCGAGGTCGAGGACGATCAGGTCGGGACGGTCGTCGAGGACACCCTGCAGACCGGTGAGCGCGGTCTGCGCGGCGGCGACCGCGTGGCCGCGTTCGCGCAGGGCACGCAGCAGCGGCAGCCGGATCGTCGGGTCGTCCTCGATCAGCAGGAGGCGGGCCACAGCAGGCACGGTATCCCCACCTGGCCGGTGGTGCGGGTGGCGTTAACCCTCCCTTAGCGTTCCGCGGTGCCCGCCTTAGGGTTGCGGCGGGCATAGTCGGGGGATGACGAACCGTGGTCTGCTCGCCGTCGCCGGATGGCTCGCCGCCGCCGTGGCCGCCACGGTCACCGGCCTGGGTGCGGTCGAGCTGATCGGCACCGGCATCACCGGCCCGGCCGGCCCGGTCGTGGACGAGCGGGAGCTGGCGCGGGACCTGGCCGCCGCGCCCGCCGCACCGTCGTCACCGGTCCAACTCCCCACCGGTACGCCGTCAGCCGGCTCGCCCTCGTCCGGTCCACCGTCGAACGTGACCCCGACCGCCTCCGGCGGTTCCGCTGCGCGTACGCCGATCTCGACGCCGGGGGGAACGGTGGTGGCGCGCTGCGACGGCCGTACGGTCTCGCTGGTGTCCTGGACCCCGGCGCAGGGTTACGCGGTGAAGCAGGTCGACCCCGGCCCGGACGACCGGGCCGAGGTGACCTTCGAGGGCCGGGCCGGCCGGGTCGAGGTACGGGTGAGCTGCCCCGACGGCCGGCCCAGCGCCTCGGTGAAGCAGGACGACTGAACCCCGCACGACTCAGGCGTACCGGGTGGCGTTCAGGGACCAGTCGTAGGTGGCCCGGATCCAGTCCCGTCGCCCCGCCACGAACCGGGTGACCGCCGGCTCGGCGCCGTCGAGCACCTGCTCCTCCAACCGGAGGTACGCGTCGAGCCCGTGGTTGAACCGCCCCGCCGCGTCGAGCAGTGCGGTGTGTTCGTCCTGCCCGGTCTCCCGGGCGATCACCAGGGTCAGGTTGTGCCCGTCCTGTTCCAGCAGCCGCTCCTTGCCGTACGAGAAGACGTCGTTGCACCAACAGACCAGGTCGGCGGCCCAGCGGTCCAGTTCGGACAGTTGCGGGTCGGCGAGCGCCGCGGCCCCCGGCCGGGCGTCACGGGCGTGGTCGGTCAGCACGAAACTCGGATGTACGGCGCCGGTGTGTCGCCGCATCTGGATGTACTCGCTGATCGCCGGCACCCGGTGGTGCTCCCGGTTCGCGGCCTCCCAGAGCAGGGCCAGTAGGTAGTCGCGGAACCGCGCGGCGAAGCGCACCAGCAGGTCGGGCCGGTTGTCCTGGCGCAGCCGCCGGCACAGGTCGTGCAGTCCGGCGCCGGTGGGGCCGGCGGCGGCGAGTATGGCCGGTGGCGGCGGTTCACCGAGCAGGTCGAGTACGTCGAGTAGCCGGCTCACTACCGGCGACAGCCGACTCGGGTCGGCACCGAGGCCGTCGTCGTCGCACGCGTCGTCGAAGGCGAACAGCCAGGTCACCAGGTCGGTGAGCAGGTCGAGTCGATCCGGGTCGGCGTCCGGGCAGGCTCGGCCGGCAAGGTCACCGGCGTTCGCCCGGTCGAGTCGCCGGGCGGCGTCGGTCGTCACGATCAGGCCGAGTTCGGCCGCCCACCGGGCGGACCGCGCAGCCGACTCGGCGGCGTGCGGGTTGAGGTGCGCCGGAAACGGCGGCGGGGTGAGTGCCGCCACGGCGAAAGACCGCATGTTGCCCCCTGTCGCACGGGGCCCGCCGCGACAGGCGGCGACCGGGTGGCCAGACGCGCGCGGCACACTGGCCACCGTCCATCGCGGACGGACGGGCCGGCCGGACGTACGCGGCCGGGGCACCAGCGGGGGTGTGCCGGTGAGCGCCTCTAGTCACCCGATCGCTCGTGACCCGCCGCATCGGGTCCGCGCCGTTGAAGGTTGACCGAGAGGTGGACCGGACCACGGGCCGCCGGGCGGCGCGGTGTCCGGGGAAGGTGCGCGATGAAGCCTACGGGCACAGGGGGCCCAACGGGTTACCGGATCCGGTGCAAGTTGCGCGCGGGCGGCGAACCGCCGGATCGCTGCGGCCGACGGTACGTGCCGGACGGCCGGCGTACGGGGGTTCGGAAGCCGGTGCGGGGTTCAGCCGCCGAGCTTGGTGGTACGCAGCCGCTCGGTCAGCGCGTTCGAACCGGTCAGCTGCACCCGGGCCACCCGCTGCCGGCCCATCAGGAACAGCGCCAACTCGCTGGGTGCGCCGACCAGGCGCAGGGGTTCCCCACCGGCACCGGTGGAGCCCTCGCCGTAGCCGGGCGCCTGGACCACCAGCGCGGCCGGGAAGCGTCGCAGTGCCATCCGGGCCATCATCGGCAACTGCTTCCAGATCGCCGCCTGGTGGCCCGGCGACAGGTCACGGGGCTGCCAGTCCGGCTGGGCCCGGCGTACGTCCTCGTGGTGCACGAGGAACTCCAGACCGTTGGCCAGTTCGTTGACGAGCGGGTTGGTGATCAGACCCCAGCGGGGTGGGCGGCGCAGCCGGGCGATCAGGTCGTCGTACGGCTGGGCGGCCATCTTCTGCAACAGCCGCTCGGTGTACCCGGCCAGGGGGCGGATCATGATCCCGGCCGCGGCGTCCGGGCGGCGCTCCCGGAGCACCAGGTGGGCGGCCATGTGCCGGGTCTCCCAGCCCTCGTTGATGGTGGGGGCGTCCGGGCCGAGCGCGAGCAGGAGGTCGGCGAGCGACTGGCGTTCCGAATCGGCGTACCGCGGCATGTGGTCGATCGTAGGCGCGATCGGTCCGGGCGGCTCGGGTGCGGTACGACCGGCTCGGGTAAGGATTGCTGTGACGGCAGACACAATCGGACCCAGATCGTCACCGACCACCCAGATCGGTAAGGATGGGGTGGACAAGCATGGCTTACGGCGGGGGAGCGAGTGGCGAACAGGACGAGTCGGGACGTGCTCGGGCGGGGGCTGCGGGTGCTCGGCTGGGCGATCCGGGAGGAACCCCGGATCTTCGCGGTCGCGGTCAGCGGCAGCGTGCTCTTCGGGTTGGTCACGATCGCCAGCGCGTACGTGGTCGGAGCCATCGTCGGGAACGTGGTGGTGCCGTCGATCACCGACGGGCGGGCCGACGCCGGGCTGGTCGCGCTCGCCGCCGCCGCCCTGGTCGGGGTAAGCCTGTTCAAGGTGCTGGGCGTCTTCGGCCGCCGGATCGCCGCCGGTTACATGCAGTACCGGCTCCAGGCGACGTACCGGCGCCGGGTCACCCGCCGCTACCTGGACCTGCCGCTGTCCTGGCACCACCGGCACGCCACCGGAACCCTGCTCTCCAACGCCAACTCCGACGTCGAGGCCACCTGGTACCCGATCGCGCCACTGCCCTTCGCCGTGGGCACGCTGGTCATGCTGGTCGCCGCGATCGGGTCGCTGTTCGCCACCGACTGGGTGCTGGCCATGGTCGGCATGGCGATCTTCCCGGCGCTGTTCGCGCTCAACGTCGTCTACTCCCGCCGGATGGCGCCCCGTCAGGCCCGGGCCCAGCAACTCCGGGCCGAGGTCAGCGCGATCGCGCACGAGAGCTTCGACGGCGCCCTGGTGGTCAAGACCATGGGCCGGGAAGCGCAGGAAACCGCCCGGTTCGCCGTACAGGCCGGTGAGCTGCGCGACGCGCTGATCTCGGTCGGCCGGCTGCGCGGCGTCTTCGACCCGATGCTCGACACCCTGCCCAGCCTCGGCACCCTGGCCGTGCTGCTGGTCGGGGCGTTCCGCCTGCGCGAGGGCGCGGTCACCGTGACCGAGCTGGTCAGCGTCGCGTTCCTGTTCACCGTGCTGGCCTTCCCGGTACGCGCGATCGGCTGGGTGCTCGCCGAACTGCCGCGCAGCGTCGCCGGCTGGGACCGGGTCCAGCGGGTCCTCACCGCTACCGGCGACATGCCGTACGGGCAGACCGTGCTGGACCGGCACGACAACAAGCCCGCAACCCTCGTCTTCGACCGGGTCGAGTTCGGCTACGAACCCCCGGACTGGGCCGACGCAGGTCTCGGCGGCCCGACCGGTGCCGCCGACCCGGGCGGCCCGACCGACCCGGCCCGCGTCACCGCCCCCGCCGACCCCTCCCCGTCCGGTGAGCTGGTCGCGCCGGAGCGGGTGCGCTCGGCCCGGATCCCGGTGCTGCACGAGGTCTCGTTCACCGTCCCGCCCGGCCGCACCGTCGCCCTGGTCGGGCCGACCGGCTCCGGTAAGTCGACCATCGTCTCGCTGGCCGTACGGCTGGTCGACCCGCAGTCCGGCACGGTGAGCCTGGACGACGTCGACGTACGGTCGCTGACCGCCGGATCGCTCACCGACACCGTGGCCCTGGTGGCGCAGGTGCCGTTCGTCTTCGACGACACCGTCCGGGCCAACATCACCCTCGACCGGCCCGGCATCGAAGACGAGGACGTCTGGGCGGCGCTGCGGCTGGCCGAGGCGGACGGCTTCATCTCCGCGCTGCCCGAGGGGCTGGACACCATGGTCGGCGAGCGGGGCACGTCGCTGTCCGGCGGGCAGCGCCAGCGGCTCACCCTGGCCCGCGCGTTGGCCGGACGGCCGCGCCTACTGGTGCTCGATGACGCGACCAGCGCGGTCGACCCGCGGGTCGAGGCGGCCATCCTCGCCGCGTTGAGCCGGGGTGGCCCGCCCACCGGGGCCGACGGGTCCACCGGCCCGGCCGCCTCGATCCTGGTGGTGGCGTACCGCCGGGCCACCATCGCCCTGGCCGACGAGGTCATCTACGTCGAGCAGGGCCGGGTGATCGCCCGCGGCACGCACCCCGAACTGCTGGCCACCGTGCCGGGCTACGCCGACCTGGTCACCGCCTACGAGAAGGCGGAGGCCGAACGAGAGCGGGAGAAGGCGTACGTGGACGAGCCGGTCGAGCCCGATCCGCCGACCGGTGCCGGTGCACGTGACGTCACGGTCGACGGCGACATCAGCGAGGTGGTCGCGTGAGCACCGACACGGCAACCGCCACCGCCACCGCCATCGGCGGCACCGAGGCGACCGAGGGCACCTGGCGTACGCTGCGGCGCGGCCTGGCGCTCTCCCCCGAACTGCGTACCGGTCTGGCCGGCACGCTCGCCTTCGCGCTGGTGTCGATGATCGGCCGGGCGGCCGTACCGGTGGCGATCCAGCAGGGCATCGACCGCGGCCTGCGCGCGCCCGGCGGCCCGGACCTCGGCGTGGTCGGCGTGGTGGTCGCGGTGACCGCCGCGGTGCTGGTGCTGACCACGATCTGCGGCTACCTGATGATGCGCCGGCTGTTCACCGTCAGCGAGACGGCACTGGCCGGGGTACGCACCCGCGCCTTCCGGCACGTGCACGACCTGTCGATGCTGCACCAGCAGTCGGAGCGGCGCGGCTCGCTGGTCTCCCGGGTCACCAGCGACGTCGACCAGATCACCCAGTTCCTCCAGTGGGGTGGCGTGATCCTGCTGATCAGCGCCGGCCAGGTGGTGGTGACCGCGATCGTGATGGCGGTCTACTCCTGGCAGCTCACGCTGGTGGTGTTCGCCGCTTTCATCCCCGCCCTGCTGGTCATCCGCGCCTTCCAGAAGCGGCTGGCCCAGGTGTACGGCGTGGTCCGGCAGCGGATGGGCGCCCTGCTCGGTGCGATCGCGGAGAGCGTCGTCGGCGCCTCGGTGATCCGCGCGTACGGCGTCTCCGGGCGGACCGCGGCCCGGATCGACGAGGCCATCGACGGGCAGCGCACCGCCCAGCAGAAGGCCATCCGGACCAGTGTGGTCAGCTTCTCCACCGGCGAGATCTCCGCCGGCCTGGCGCTCGCCGCGGTGGTCGTACTCGGGGTCCGGCTTGGCGTCGACGGAACGCTCAGCATCGGCCAGCTCACCGCGTTCCTGTTCCTGGTCACGCTCTTCATCCAGCCGGTGCAGATCGCCACCGAGGTGCTCAACGAGGCGCAGAACGCGGTTGCCGGCTGGCGCCGGGTGCTCGACGTACTCGACCTGGCCCCGGACGTGGCGGACCCCGGTGAGCAGGGCGTGGACCTGCCCGAGGGGCCGATCGAGGTACGGTTCGCCGAGATCGGCTTCGCCTATCCGGGCGGCCCGCCGGTGCTCTCCGACATCACCGTGGACATCCCGGCGAAGAGCCGGGTCGCCGTAGTGGGCGAGACCGGCAGCGGCAAGACCACCTTCGCCAAGCTGCTCACCCGGCTGATGGACCCGACCACCGGCACGGTGCTGCTGTCCGGCGCCCCGCTGGACCGGGTGCGGTTCTCGTCGCTGCGTTCGCGGGTGGTGATGGTCCCGCAGGACGGCTTCCTGTTCGACTCGACCGTGGCGGAGAACGTCCGCTTCGGCCGTCCGGGCTGCTCGGACGAGGAGCTGGCGGCCACCTTCGCCGAACTCGGCCTGTCCGACTGGGTCGACGGGCTGCCGGACGGGCTGCACACCCGGGTGGGCGAGCGCGGCGAGGCGCTGAGCGTGGGGGAGCGGCAGCTTGTCGCCCTGGCGCGGGCGTACGTGGCCGACCCGGACCTGCTGGTGCTGGACGAGGCGACCAGCGCCGTCGACCCGGCGACCGAGGTACGCCTGCAACGCACCCTGGACGCGGTCACCCGGGGGCGGACCACGGTGGCCATCGCGCACCGGCTCTCCACCGCCCAGGCCGCCGACGAGGTGATCGTGGTCGACCGGGGCCGGATCGTCCAACGCGGACCGCACGACGACCTGGTGCTTGACCCCACCTCCACCTACGCCCTGCTCTACGCCTCCTGGCTGGAACAGACCCGCTGACCCGGCTCGGATCCGGAGCACCTGGTGCGGGGTTGACCACCAGGTGCCCCGGATCGACGGTGGGTACGGGTCAGCGGGAGTAGAACTCGACCACCAGCTGCTCGTCGCAGATGACCGGGATCTCGCGCCGCAGCGGCGGGCGGATCACGGTCACGGTGAGGTCGCTGAGGCTGACCGAAAGGTACGGCGCGGTCCGCTCGCCGACGTGCGCACCAGCGGCGGCGAGCTGGAACGGCGGCTTGCGCAGGCTGCGCTCGCGTACGCGGATGGTCTGGCCGGGTCGCAGCCGGTAGGACGGTCGGTCGACCTTCACTCCGTCCACCGAGAAGTGCCCGTGTGCCACGAGTTGCCGGGCCTGGTAGATGGTGCGGGTCAGGCCGGCCCGGAGCACCACCGCGTCGAGGCGCCGTTCCAGCAGCGTGACCAGGTTCTCGCCGGTCTTGCCCTCGAGGCGTACGGCGTCGTCGAAGGCCCGCCGAAGCTGGGTCTCGCTGACGTTGTACTGGTGCCGCAGGCGCTGCTTCTCCAGCAGTCGTACCTGGTAGTCGGAGGTCTTGCGGCGCGAGCGGCCGTGCACGCCCGGCGGGTACGGCCGGCGCTCGAAGTACTTCACGCACTTGGGGGTGAGCGGGATGCCGAGGGCGCGGGAAATTCGGACCTTGGGTCTTGCCTGGTTCACGTGGACGTCTCCCGGGTTTGTAGGTTAGCCTGCCCTAACTTAGCCCACCCTAATTCACCCGCCGGAGGTACGGTCATGCAGCCCAGTCCCGCCGAGGTCGCCCGCACACTGGCGGCCGGTCGACTCGCCGGCACCGCGTACGTCGCCAACCACCCGGGGCCGCACCGCACCCGGCACGTCACCGACGCGCTCGGCCGGGTGCTGTTGCTGGTCTCGGTCGTCGACGACCTGGCACTCGCCCTGCGGCCGGAGCCCGGCACCGACGACACCGCACTGGTGCTCGACGTACGCGACCTGCCACCGGCCGCCGGCTCCCCGGCCCTGGGCCGGGTCTGGATCTCGGGCTGGGCCGCCGTGCTCGAAGGTGCCGAGGCCCGTCAGGCCGCACTGGACTACGCCGACGTCGACCCCACCGGTGACCTGCTCGACGTCGGCGGCCGGTTCGCGCTGTACCGGTTCGAGCCGGCCGAGGTCCGGTTGGAGCGCGACGCCGACACCATCCACATCGACCCGGCCGAGTACGGCGCCGCCGAACCGGACCCGCTGCACCACCTGGAGCGGGAACTGCTGGAGGACCTGGCCGACCACCACCAGGCGGAGATCACCGAGTTCGTGCTCCGGCAGCTCGGCGAGCCCGCCGCCCGGCACCGGTCCGGGCCGTCGCCGCGGGTGGTCCGGCTCGACCGGTACGGCTTCGTGGTGATGCTCGGCGAACCGGGTTCCCGCTACCGTGCCCGGCTCGCCTTCCCCCGCCCGGTACGCGACCACGCCGACCTGGTGCACCTGCTGCACCCGGTCCTCTGGCCGGGCCGACACAGCCAGCCGGCCAGCCTGAGCCCGGCCGAGCCGAACTCCGCCGACGTGAGCCCGGCCGGACCGAACTAGACCACGTCGGCGGCGGGCTCCACGTCGGTCGTCGGTTCGACGCCGGTCACCGGTTCGAAGACGCCGGTCAGCTCGCCGGTCAGGTAACGCTGCACGGTCGGGGCGATGGCGGCCACGACGACCTCGGCCGGCGTGTTCGCCAGCGGCTCGATCCTGAGCAGGTAGCGGGCCATGGCCAGGCCGACCAGTTGGGAGGCGACCAGGGAGATCCGCAACGGCATCTCGGCCGGGGACAGGTCCAGTCCGGCCACGACCCGCCGCAGGATCTGGGTGACCACGAAGTCGCGCATCAGCCGGGCGGCCCACTCGTTGCTGATCACCGACCGGAGCAGGGCGACGCCGGCCGCACCGGCGGGCGAGTCCCAGATCCGCAGGAAGGTGCGTACCAGCCGTTCACCGATGCCGTCCGAGCCGCCGGCCACGACCTGCGGCAGCAGTTCGGACGGGTCGAAGGGCACGTTCATCACGGCCAGGAAGAGCTTGTCCTTGGTGCCGAAGTAGTGGTGGACCAGCGCCGGGTCCACCCCGGCGCCGGCCGCTATCGTCCGGATCGACGCACCGTCGATGCCGCGTTCGGCGAACGCGTCGCGGGCCGAGGTGAGGATCGCCTCGCGGGTGTCGGGATTACCCGGCCGCCGTCCGGTCCGTCGTGCCATCGCCGTCCTTCGTCGTTCCTGTTCCGCGTGGTCAGCCGGTCCGCCGCCGCAGCGTGGCGGCGGCGAGGACCAGGGCCACCAGTACGGCACCGAGCACGACCACCAGGTCACGCCACATCGTGCCGGTCGGTTCGGTGTGTGCGCCGACCTGTTGCAGCGCCTCCACCGCGTACGACAGCGGCAGGACGTCGCTGACCGCCTGCAGCCAGCCGGACATCTGCCCACGGCCGACGAACAGACCACAGAGCAGGATCTGTGGTAGCACCACGACCGGCATGAACTGTACGGCCTGGAACTCGGTCTGCGCGAAGGCGCTGCAGAGCAGCCCGAGGGCGACACCCAGCACCGCGTTCACCACGGCGATCAGGATGACCAGACCGGCGGCACCGGCGGTGTCCAGATCGAACAGCCAGTACGCCGCCCCGGCGGCCACCCCGGCCTGGATCGCCGCCGCCAGGCCGAATGCGATGCCGTAGCCGAACAGCAGGTCGAGTTTGCCCAGCGGGGTGGTGAGCAGCCGTTCCAGCGTGCCGGAGGTGCGCTCGCGCAGCATCGCGATGCTGGTCACCAGGAACATGATCACGAACGGGAAGACGCCGAGCATGATCAGCGCGATCCGGTCGAAGGTGCTCGGCTGGCCGGGCACCGTGGGCTGGTCGGCGAACATGAAGTAGAGCAGGGCGAGCAGCACGGTCGGCACGACGACCAGCAGCGCGACCGTACGCCGGTCGTGCCGCAGTTGGCGCAGGATCCGGCCGGTGGTCGCGGCCAGCAGTCTCGGGTTCATCGGGTCACCGTTCCCTCGGTGGTCACCGGGGTCGCCAGCGTCTCGCCGCGTTCCGCTTCGGTGCGTCGGATCAGCCGGAGGAACGCCTCCTCCAGGTCGTCGGTGCCGGCGCTGGCGCGTACGGCCTCGGGGGTGTCGTCGGCGATCAGCCGGCCCTGGCGGATCAGCAGCAGCCGGTCGCAGCGCGCGGCCTCGTCCATCACGTGGCTGGAGACGACCAGGGTGGTGCCGGCGGCGGCCATGGCGTGGAACCGGTCCCACAGCTCGGCCCGCAGCACCGGGTCCTGACCGACCGTGGGTTCGTCGAGGATGACCAGGTCGGGTCGGCCGACGATGGCGCAGGCCAGCGATGCCCGGCTGCGCTGACCGCCGGAGAGTGTGCCGACGAGCTGGGTTGCCGCCGAGGTGAGGCCCACGTCGGTGACCGCCTGGTCGGCGTCGGTGGCGGAGCGCCCCTGCAGGGCGGCGAAGTAGCGGGCGTTCTCGCGGACCGTCAGGTCGGTGTAGACGCTCGGCGCCTGGGTCAGGTAGCCCACCCGGCGGCGCAGCGAGGCGGTGCCGGCGGGCTCGCCGAGCACGGTGACCGTGCCGGAGGTGACGAGCTGCACGCCGACCACGGCCCGCAGCAGGGTGGTCTTGCCGCTGCCGCTCGGGCCGAGCAGGCCGGTGACGCTGCCCTTGGGCAGGGCGCAGGTCAGGCCGTGCAGCACCCGTCGCCTGCCGCGTTCGACGACGAGGTCGGTGACCTCGATCGCGGGGTTCATGGCGCCTCCTCAGATAAATTCAACGCTTGATGAACTCAACGCTAGTTGAAATCTTGCCGCCCGGCAATCGACCCCGAGTCCGGTTCCCGACCGGGCCGCCAAACGCACACCCCTTGACTTCGAGCGCACTCGAACTGGGAACCTGTATCGATGGACGCCCGACTGGACGAGACGACACTGACCGTCAGCGAGGCCGCCGACCGGGTCGGTCTCACCGCGTACACGTTGCGCTGGTACGAGCAGGAGGGGCTGGTCGCGCCGGTCGGGCGGGACTCCGCCGGACGGCGGCGCTACACCGGGAACGACGTCGACTGGCTGATGCTGCTCACCCGGCTGCGCCGCACCGGCATGCCCGTACGCGACATGCGCCGCTACTCCGAGCTGGCCCGGCAGGGCGACCAGACGCTGGGCGCGCGACGCGAACTGTTCGAGGCCCACCGGGACCGGGTGCTGGCCCGGATGGCCGAGCTGGAACAGGACCTCGCCGTACTCAACTTCAAGATCGAGGTGTACGGGCAGCTCGAACGGGCTGGTTAGCGGCGCGGCGCACTCCGGACGGTACGGGTGGACGACCCCCGCCCCCGGTGCGGAACAATCGGTTCGTGCCCGTACCTGAGCTGCCGGTAGCCGCCCCACCGGCCACCCCACCCGTCACCCCGACCGCCCCGCGCCCCGGCCCGGACGGCCCCGCCACCGGTCTCGACCCGGCGATCGCCGCCCGCCTGCGCCGTGGCGCCGACGGGCTGGTCGCGGCCGTGGTCCGCCAGCACGACTCGGGCGAGGTGCTGATGGTCGCCTGGATGGACGACGAGGCACTGCACCGTACGCTCACCACCGGCCGGGCCACCTACTGGTCGCGCAGCCGCCGCGAGTACTGGGTCAAGGGCGCTACCTCCGGCCACCACCAGTACGTACGCTCGGTCGCGCTGGACTGCGACGGCGACGCCCTGCTGGTCAGCGTCGACCAGGTCGGCCCCGCCTGCCACACCGGCAACCGCACCTGCTTCGCCGACGACCTCCCGGTCACCGGCCTGATCGAGACGCCGGGGGAGCGGGCATGAGCCAGACCACCGGTGCGGTCAGCCCGGACGAGGCGACCTTCGTCGCACTGGCCGGCAGCCGGCGGGTGGTGCCGGTGACCCGGCGGCTGCTCGCCGACGGGGAAACCCCGGTCGGGGTCTACCGCAAGCTGGCCGGCGGCCCGGGGACCTTCCTGCTGGAGTCCGCCGAACAGGGCGCCGGACCGGGCGGCGCCGCCTGGTCGCGGTACTCGTTCATCGGCGTACGCAGCAGCGCGACCCTGGTCGAGCGGGACGGTGAGGCGCACTGGCTCGGTACGCCCCCGGCCGGGGTGCCGACCTCCGGCGACCCGGTGGCGGCGCTGCGGGAGACCGTCGCCGCGCTCACCGGACCGGGCACCGATCCGGTGGCCGGGCTGCCGCCGCTGACCGGTGGCATGGTCGGTTACCTCGGCTACGACTTCGTCCGCCGGCTGGAACGGCTGCCGTCGCTGGCGCTCGACGACCTCGGCCTGCCCGAGCTGGGCATGATGCTCGCCACCGACCTGGTGGTGCTGGACCACTTCGACGGCTCGGCGATCCTGGTCGCCAACGCGGTGCTGCCGGCGCCCGACGAGCCCGACCGCGCCGGGCGGGTGCTGGCCGCGTACCACCAGGCGGTCGGGCGGTTGGACGCGATGACCACCGCGCTGTCCCGGCCGATCCCGCCGATGATCTCCACCGTGGCGAGCCCGCCCCCCGGCGACGTGCTCTGCAACACCCCGGACGGGGACTATCCCAAGGCGGTGGAGGTCGCCAAGGAGGCGATCCGGGCCGGTGAGTGCTTCCAGATAGTGGTCAGCCAGCGCTTCGAACGCGACACCGTCGCCGACCCGCTCGACGTCTACCGGGTGCTGCGCAGCACCAACCCGAGCCCGTACATGTACCTGCTGCGTTTCGACGGCTTCGACATCGTCGGCTCGTCGCCGGAGGCGCACCTGAAGGTGACCGCCGCCGAGGGTGGCGCCCGCCGGGCGATGCTGCACCCGATCGCCGGCACCCGCCCGCGCGGCGGTACGCCGGAGGAGGACAACCGGCTCGGCGCCGAGCTGCTCGCCGACCCGAAGGAGCGCTCCGAGCACGTGATGCTGGTCGACCTCGGCCGCAACGACCTCGGTCGGGTCTGCCGGCCCGGCACCGTCGAGGTGCCGGAGTTCGCCACCATCGAGCGCTACAGCCACGTCATGCACATCGTCTCGACCGTGGTCGGCACGCTGCGTGCGGACCAGACCGCGTTCGACGCGCTGGCCGCGACGTTCCCGGCCGGCACCCTCTCGGGCGCGCCGAAGGTACGCGCGATGGAGATCATCGAGGACCTGGAGCCGACCCGGCGCGGGCTCTACGGCGGCACCGTCGGCTACTTCGGCTTCGGCGGTGACATGGACATGGCCATCGCCATCCGTACCGCCCTGATCCGGGACGGGCGGGCCTACGTGCAGGCCGGTGCGGGGATCGTCGCCGACTCCGACCCGTTGGCCGAGGACCTGGAGACCCGGAACAAGGCGGCTGCCGTACTGGCTGCCATCGCCGCCGCCGAGACCCTGCGGCCGGCCCGATGAGCGAGCAGCCCGTCGCGGCCCGGCCGGCGGATCCCGGCCGCCGGCAGTTGACGTACGCGGTCCTGCTCTGTCTGGCCGGGGCGGGTCTGGCGCTCTACGCCGCCACCCGGACCTGGTCGGTCGAGATCACCCCCAGGCCGGCGCCGCTGTCGGCGCTGCGGGACGCGCACACCGGCGGCGGGCTGCTGCCCTGGCTGCCCGCGCTCGCCCTGGTCGGGCTGGCCTCGGCCGGCGCGCTGCTGGCCACCCGCGGCCTCGGCCGCCGCCTGGTCGGCGCGCTGCTGGTGCTCGTCGGGCTCGGCGTGGCGGCCGGCGGCGGGTACGGACTGACCGGCACCGACCGGGGCGAGACGAGCCTGCACTGGCCGGTGCTCTGCGCGCTGGGCGGTCTGCTGGTCGCCGCGGCGGGGGTGCTCACCGCCGGGCGGGGGCACACCTGGCCGGCGATGGGGGCACGCTACGAGCGGGTACGCCCCGCCGCCCCGGCCACCGGCCACGGCGCCGTCGCCACCGGGACCGGCGGCCGGGTCGAAGCCGGCCGGACCGTCGCCGCCTGGGACGCGCTGGACCGGGGCGAGGACCCGACGGTCAACTGACCGGCGATCCGGTCCGTTCATCGTCCGGGGCGCTGCGGGGAGCGGTCAGCGCGGCCACCATGGCGCGGATCTCGGCCCGCTGGTGGGCCCGGTCCCGGTCGGCGCAGATCGCCGCCCAGGCGTTGCCCCGGGCGGTCCGCACCCGTGCGTCGCCGACCACGGCCCGCTCCACCGAGTGCACCACGCCGATGGCCACGGACGCGACCGCCCGCGGGATGCTGATCAGATCGATGGTCGAGCCCGGCCCGGTGCTGCTCATGATCCACCCCGCACGATGATCGATCGGACGTGTTCGCGGCCATCCCGCGACCAGTCTGCCCGACCCCGATCGTGCCCAGACGGTGTTTCGAACCGGTGACCCGCGGGTCAACTGTGGCCGACGGGAGCGCTGCCGGGGGCGGATCGGCGGGCTGCGCCGCGCGCCCGGGCATGGTGTGATTACCCGATGACCGTCGATGGTGCCGGTGGCAGTGGGTGATAGCCCGCTTACCAGAGGTCGGCCATTATGCCCGAGCCCACCTGGTGAGGTGCGCCATACCCCCCGGCTCCGGCCCTACCCCGGCGCCCCCTAGCATCGGCCCATGACGCCCGGAGAGGGGAGTCCGTTGGTGACTGCTGAGCATCCGCACGCGGAGGGGGACGGCGCTGGTTCGACCGCGCCCGTCAGCGTGCTCGACGAGATCCTGGCCGGAGTCCGAGAGGACGTCGCCCGCCGACAGGCGGAGATCCCGCTGGAGCGGATCCGGGAGCTGGCTGCCGCCATGCCCCCACCCCGCGACGCGTACGCCGCCCTGCGCCGCCCCGGTGTCGGGGTGATCGCAGAGGTCAAGCGCTCGTCGCCGTCCAAGGGGCAGCTCGCCGAGATCGCCGACCCCGCCGAGTTGGCCGGCGAGTACGCCGGCGGCGGAGCCCGCTGCATCAGCGTGCTCACCGAGGGGCGCTGGTTCGGCGGATCGCTGGCCGACCTCGCCGCGGTCCGGGCGGCGGTGGACATCCCGGTGCTGCGCAAGGACTTCGTCGTCTCCAGCTACCAGGTGCACGAGGCCCGCGCCCACGGCGCCGACCTGGTGCTGCTGATCGTCGCCGCACTGGAGCAGAACGCGCTGGTCGGGTTGCTGGAGCGGATCGAGTCGCTCGGCATGACCGCGCTGGTCGAGGTGCACGACGAGGACGAGGCGGACCGGGCGCTGGACGCCGGTGCCCAGGTGATCGGCGTCAACGCCCGCAACCTGCGCACACTCGAGGTCGACCGTTCGGTGTTCGAACGGATCGCCCCCGGCCTGCCGAACAGCGTCGTCAAGATCGCCGAGTCCGGCGTACGCGGACCACACGACCTGATCCGGTACGCCTCGGCCGGCGCCGACGCAGTGCTGGTCGGCGAGGGTCTGGTCACCCAGAAGAGCCCGCGTGAGGCGGTGGCCGAACTGGTCAACGCCGGCAACCACCCGGCCACGCCCCGACCGGTCCGCTGACCCGAGCGCACCCGACCGGCGCCTGTCGGTGCACCGAACCGGCGACCGCCGCCGGTCACGTACCACCGCTGCGGCGGGTCCGTACACCTCGTACGGGCCCGCCGTTCGGCGTAACCCGTCTCGACATCCGCCGTGAACCGGCCGGTGGTTCACCCGATCACTGCCCGGGGCGTCGAGGTGAGCGGTTTCACAGACAAACGCGCACGACTGTGCATTGCCGGGGACACCCGCGCAGAAGCCGACCGGCCCGGGGTGCCGCGACGACCCCGTACGGCGGTACCGTGTGCAATCGTGACCCTAGCCTCAGTGTCCCCGCTGGCAGCCCTGCCCAGTCCGAGCACCGCCGTCTGGCAGCTCGGACCGATCCCGATCAGGGCGTACGCGCTCTGCATCGTGCTGGGCATCGTCGTCGCCGCGGTGGTGACCGAATACCGGCTCCGCCAGCGTGGCGTCGCGCCCTGGGCGATCTTGGACGTCGCGGTCTGGGCGGTGCCGTTCGGCATCGTCGGCGCCCGGATCTACCACGTGATCACCTCGCCGCAGGCGTACTTCGGCTCCGACGGTGACCCGATCCGGGCCCTCTACATCTGGGAGGGCGGGCTCGGCATCTGGGGCGCGGTCGCCGGTGGCGCGGTCGGGGCCTGGCTCGCCGCCCGGCAGCTCGGCATCCCGCTGACCGTGGTCGCCGACGCGCTCGCCCCCGGCCTGCCACTGGCGCAGGCGGTCGGCCGGTTCGGCAACTGGTTCAACAACGAGCTCTTCGGCGGCCGGACCACGCTGCCGTGGGGCCTGGAGATCCACCGGATGGACTCCGGTAACCCGGGCCACGCGCTGCTCGACGAAAACGGCAACCCGATCCTCGAACCCGGCCTCTACCAGCCGACCTTCGCCTACGAGGCGCTCTGGAACGTCGGCGTCGCCCTCTTCGTCTACCTGGTCGACCGCAAGCTGAAGCTCGGCCGGGGACGCGCCTTCGCCCTCTACGTGATGGGCTACACCGTCGGCCGGTTCTGGATCGAGATGCTCCGTACCGACCAGGCCAACGAGATCCTCGGCGTACGGCTCAACGTCTGGACCGCCGTGGTCGTCTTCCTCGGCGCGCTGATCTACTTCCTCCGGGTCCGCGGGCCGCAGGAGTTCCTGGTGCCGGTCTACGCCGGCTCCACCACCACCGCGCCGAGCGACACCGATGCCGACGACACCGACGGCGAGACCGGCTCGATCAGCGACATCTCCCAGGTCGACCTCTCCCGGCGTACGGTGTCGAAGGATCCGAACGCGCTGCCCGAGGCGTACCGGGTGGTCACCGAGGAGCAGTACCGGACCTACCAGCGCACCGGTGAGCTGCCCGAGCAGGAACACGGCGCGACCGGTGCACCCGACCGGCTCCTCGACGACCTGGACGACCTCGGCGACGACGAGCCGGACGACGTGCACACCAGCGTGCGCGACGAGGACGACCCGCACGACGACGGGGACGACGACCAGGCCGGTGGTACCGGGCAGGCGCGGGCAGGCGCCGCGCCGCCGGGATCCGCCACGGACCGCGACAACAGCTGAGCGGGAGGAACCGCAGCCATGCGTACGGCCGTGGTGGTGGGCGCCGGAATCGGCGGTCTGGCCGTCGCCGGTGCCCTGGCCCGTTCCGGCTGGCAGGTCACCCTCCTGGAACGGGGCGACCGGCTGCGGGCCGAGCGCACCGCACTGGTGCTCTGGCCCAACGGCGTACGGGCGCTGCGCGCACTCGGGCTCGGTGACGGGCTGGACGCGATCGCCACCGCCCTGCCCGACGTCGGCGTACGCCGACCCGACGGCCACTGGCTGGTCCAGCCCCGCCCGATGATCGACGAGCGGGCGCCGGTGGTGGTGCACCGCGAGGACCTGCACGACGCGCTGATCGCCGGCCTCGGTGACCAGGTCGACATCCGTACCGGGGTGCAGGTGCGCACCGTACGGGCGGCGCCGGCCGAGCGGCCGGCGGTCGGCGACGGGCGCAACGAGTTCGAGGCCGACCTGGTGGTGGCCGCCGACGGGGTGGACAGCGCGGTCCGGCACCGGCTCGCACCGGAGGCGACCGTGGTCAGCTCGGGCTCGGCCGCCTGGCGGGCGGTGATCCCCTGGTACCGGGCGCCGAAGCTGCCCGCCGACCGCCCGGTCAACGGCGAGACGCTCGGCGCCGGTTACCGGTTCGTCGCCATCTCGCTCGGTGACCGGGGCTCGTCCGGCGGCTCGACCCGCGGCGGCATCTACTGGGTGGCGACCGCTGCCGGCGCGTCCCGCCCCGAGTCGCCCGAAACCCAGCTCGCCCTGCTGCGCCGCTGGTACGCCCACTGGCCGGCACCGATCGGGGACCTGCTCGCCGCGACCGAGCCGGACGACCTGGTCCAGCAGGAGGTACGCGAGCTGCGTCCACTGCCGAAGGAGTTCGCGTACCCGGTCGGCCCCGGCGGGATCGTGCTGCTCGGCGATGCCGCGCACGCGATGCCGCACCACCTCGGCCAGGGCGCCTGCCTGGCGTTCGAGGACGCGGCGACGCTCCGCTCGGCGGTACGTGACGCGGTACCCGGCGAGGCGTTGCGCACCGCGGTCGAGTCGTACAGCCGGGTACGCCGCCCCCGCGCGGTCACCGTCGTACGGCAGACCCGGCGGATGTCGGCGGTGTTGCAGAGCCGGGGCCGGCTGGCCCTGCGCGCCCGTGACGCCGCCCTGGGCACGATCACTCCCCGGCTGATGGGCAGCGCCGCCACCGCGGCGGCGGCCTGGCGTCCACCTGCGTAACCGCCGTGACGGCATCGACGGAACGGTTGTCCCCGCATCCCGGCCTCCGGGACGGGGCAACCTTCGGGCCCGTCCGGTATGGCACCCTCGGACCGGCGCCCACCCCGGACCGTGGGGGTTGGCGCGGTGGCTGGTGTCGCGCCGTCCGAGCGGTGTGCGAATTCGCCCGGTTCGTTGTCCGATCGGGCCGGACGGGGGGATTACCTCCGGGGCGGCCGACGGCGCAGACTACCCGGGACTGAAAGCGAGGGCTTCCAGGTGCGGGGTAGTGTGCCCGTTCAGCAGACCGCCGTGGGGCCGGGACACCGGGCCCGACGCGCGGTGCGGTTGCTCGGGCCGGTGGAGCTGATCGGCCCCGACGGTCCGGTCCCGCTCACCGACGAGGTACGCCGGTTGCTGGGCCTGCTCGCCCTCCGGGTCGGCCAGCCGGTCGCCGCCGCCGACCTGCGTGGCGTACTCCCGTCCGGGGTGACCCCGGCGACGCAGTCGCTCGACGGTGCCGCCGCCGAACTCGCCGCCGCGTTGGATCTCGCCGGTCTGCCGAACTCCGTCGTGGCGCACCCGATCGGCTACCTGCTGCGCCTTTCGGCACGTCGGGTCGACGTACAGCGTTTCACCCGGCTGCTCACCCGGGCCCGGCGGCGGATGGCGGCGGAGCAGTGGGCGGTGGCGTTGCCGCTGTTCGACGCCGCGCTGCGGCTGTGGCGGGTGCCGTTGCACGGCGAGCCACTGGGCGGCGACTCGCCCCGCCCGTCCGGTTGGGTGGCCGGCGAGGTGGGTCGGCTGGTGCAGAGCCGGATAGCCGCGATCGAGGAACGGTGGGAGTGTGCCCTGCGGCTCGCGCTCGCCGCCCAGGCAGCGGCCGGGCAGCCCGCGGTGGACCGCGCCTCGGTGATCGACGGACTGGCCGCGGCCCGCACCGCCGTCGCCGCGGTCGGTGAGCTGGAGGCGGCGCTGGCCCGGCACCCGCTGCGCGTACGGCTGTGGGAGTTGCTGCTGGTCGCGGCGGCAGTCGGCAGCGGCCGGCGGTCCGCGGCCCGGGTCGAGCAGCGGGCCCGGGAGACGTTCCGGGAGCAGCTGGGTGTCGAACCGGGCGAGCGGCTGCGCGCACTGGCCGCCGCCGCCCAACGCGGTGACCTGGCCCAACGCTGGCCCTCGACGCACGGCTCCGACCCGGTGTCCCGGTTGGTCGACCGGGCCAAGTCCCAGGCCCCGCTGCCGGTGCCGATGACACCGCTGCTCGGCCGGGACGCGCTGCTCGCCGTGGTCAACCAGCGGCTCGCGACGCAGCGCCTGGTCACGTTGACCGGTCCCGGCGGTGCCGGCAAGACCCGGCTCGCGGTGGCCGCGGCCAGCCGGTTCGGCGCCGCCTGGTTCGTCGACCTCACCGCCGTGGAGAGCCCGGTACGCGTACCGGAGGCGGTCGCCGCAGCCCTCGGCGTACGGGCGGAGCCGGGGCGGGACGTGGCCGACACCCTGGCCGAGGAGATCGGTTGGACCCCGGCCCTGCTGGTGCTGGACAACTGCGAACACCTGGTCGCCGGGGTGGCCGAACTCGTCGACCGGTTGCTGCACCGCTGTCCGGGGCTGCTGGTGCTGGCCACCAGTCGGGTCCCGCTGCGGTTGCACACGGAGGCGGTGGTGGCGGTGCCGCCGCTGGCCCTGCCGCCGGACGCGACCGGCAACACGATCGCCTCGCTGGCCAACCATCCGGCCACCCGGCTCTTCCTGGACCGGGCCCGGTCCAGGTCCGGCCGGCCGGTGCCGGAGGCGAGCGCCGACGCGGTCGTCCAGCTCTGCGCCGAACTCGACGGGTTGCCGCTGGCCATCGAACTGGCCGCGGCGCACACGTCGGTGCTCGGCGTCGGTGAGATCGTCGCCCGGCTCCGTACGGACCTGCGCCTGCTCGCCAGCCCGGACCCGACCGCGCCGGAGCGGCACCGGACGCTCACGGCAGCGGTCGAGACCAGCGTCGAGCGGCTGGATTCCGCCGCAAGGGCCCTGTTCGAGCGGCTCGCGATCTGCCCCGGCGGCTTCGACGCCGAAACCGCGCGGGCCATCGCCGGCCCGGACGCGCCGGACGCGCTCGCCGCGCTGGTCGAATCGTCACTGGTGGTCGCCGCACCACTGGCCGCGCCGCCACTACCGGCCACCCTGCCACCGGCCGTCGCGCCGCCCGCGGCGCCACCGACGGTGCACCTGCCGCCACCACCGTGGTCACCGACCCCCCTGCCCGACCCGTCGGCGCAGCCGGCTGCGCCGGTCGCCGCGCCATTGCTGTTCCCGGCGGCGCTGGCGGCACCCGAGGCACTGGTCGACGACCCCCCGCTGCCGGTGCGCTACCGGATGCTCGCGCCGATCCGCCGGCACGCGCTGGCCCGGCTCGCCGCCGGGTCGGGGGAGACGGCCGCCCGTACCGCGCTGGCCGCGCACTGCCTGGCCCTGGCCGAGCACGCCGACGCCCGCCTGCGCGGCCCCGAGCAGGAGTGGTGGCTGCGCCGGCTGCGCGCCGAGGAGGCGAGCATGCGGGCGGCGATGGGCTGGCTGTCCGAGGCCGGCGCGGGCGCACCGCCGTACGCCGAACTGCGCCTCGCCGCCGCGTTGGCCCGCTACTGCCGGCTCGACGGGCACTACCGCGACGGTCACCGCTGGCTGGCCGAGGCGTTGCTCCGGCATCCGGACGCACCCGCACCGATGCGGGCCGGAGCAGGTGCGGCGGCGGCGATGCTGGCCATGCTGAGTTGCGACTACCCGGCCGCGACCGGGCACGCCGAGGCGGCGCTGAGTGCGTACCAGCAGGTGGGCAACCGGGCCGGGGTGGCGCGTGTCCTGCTCACGCTCGGCTCGATCGCCCGCGAGCAGGCCCGCTACGTCGAATCCACCGTGTACCTGGCCACCGCCGCCGCCACCTTCGCCGAGTACGGCGACGAGTGGGGCGAGGCACAGACCGCGCAACTGCGCGGCTTCACCGCCTGGCTCTCCGGTGACCTGGACCGGGCCGACTCGCGCCTGTGGGTCAGCCGCCGCTGGTACGAGCAACTCGGCGAGCCACGGGCCGAGGCCGAGACGCTGATGAACCTCGGCGCGGTGGCTCTCTACCGGGGCGACACCGACCGGGCGGCGTCGCTGCTGGACGTGGCGTTGCGGCGCTACTCCGTACTCGGGTTCCCGGAGGGGGTGGGCTGGGCGCACAACCTGCGCGGGCTGGTGGAACTGCGCGGCCGGCGTACGGATCGGGCGGCGGCACACCTGCTGACCAGCCTCGCCGCGCACCGCCAGGTCGGCGACCGGTGGCGTACGGCCAGCGTGCTGGAGGCGTTGGCCGAGGTGGCCCGGCTCGACGGCGCCCCCGGTCGGGGCGCCCGCCTGCTTGGCGCCGCGGCCCGGATCCGGGACGAGATCGGCGCCCCGGTGCCCGCCTGTGAACGCCCCGACACCGAGGCCACCGCGCGTGCCCTTCGCTCCCAACTGGGCGAGGCTGCTTTCCGCGCGGCACACGAGTACGGCCGCGACGCCCCGTTGGACACCCTCCTCACCACCACCCCGGCCCGCCCCGACCGCTCCCCGGGCCGCCACGCCCTCCCCCGAACCGGCTGACCCTAGGCTGGCTGGGTTTGGGCCCGCCGTGCCTGCTGGGGGTGGGTTGAGCCTGCCGTGCCTGCTGGGGCTGGGTTGGGCCCGCCGTGCTTGCTGGGGCTGGGGCTGGGTTGAGCCTGCCGTGCTTGCTGGGGTGGGTTGGGCCCGCCGTGCCCGGCGAGCGCCGTCACGCTTGATCCGCTCGCCGGTCACGGCGGGCCCAACCCCGCTCTGCTTCCTGCCCGGGTATTGGGGCGTTGATCATGAAGTTAGCGACACTGCCGAGCTGATTTTTCGTCGTTAACTTCATGATCGACGGGTGGGGGTGGGGGTTAGGGGGTTACGGGGGTGGGTTGGGCTATGCAGGCGGTGCCTAGGCGGCGGAAGCCGGCGCGGAGGTAGACGCGGGCGATGTCGTCGCTGCCGGCGGAGAGGAAGACGACCTCTGTTCCTGCTGCCAGTAGGTGCCGGGCCAGGGCGGCGGTGACGGCGGCGGCCAGGCCGCGGCGGCGGGCGGTGGGCAGGGTGGCGATGCCGGCGATCTCGGCCACGTCGCCGACCCGCATCGCCATGCCGGCCGAGACCGCGCCCTCCTCGGCCGTCTCAGCCAGGGCGAAGACCCTGGTGCCGGCCTCGACCTGGGCCCGTTCCTCGTCCACCCGGCGGGGTGCCAGGGAGACCAGGGCGGCGTCGCGGGCGATCGGGCCGGCGTCCCCGGGGGCGGTGCCGGGCACGGCGAAGCCGATGGCGGCGACCGCTCGCTGGGTGGCGACGTCGCGGCCGAAGTCGGGCGAGGTCGGGTCGGCCATCCGCACCGGTACGTCGCCGAGGCTGTCGGCCGGCGGCAGCGCTGTCGGATCCAGCACCATCAGCGGCGCCTCCAGTACGGCCAGCCCGGCCGACCGGGCCACCGGCAGTAGACTGGGATGGTTCTCGTGCACCCACTCGAAGGCTTCCGGTACGCCGAGGGCGCGCTGCCGTTCACGGACCGCGGTCACGTCGGCGGCGTTCGGCGGTTCGGAGGCGCCGGGGCGGGGACGGGCGTAGAACGGCCAACCAGCACCGTTTCGGACGAAGAGCACCAAGCCGCCGTACTCTTCCACGTGAGCTACATCACGCGGCACCCCGTCATAAAAGTGTTCTAAGCGCTCGAATACCTCACGATGCACCAGGCTCACCGCGCGAGACTACACGTCTCACTCCGTGGAAGTGTGATCAATCCGTACTGGTGGTGCTAGGTGGGACCTAACGTAGACTCAAGAAACCTCGCAGGGCCGACGTCGTCCCGACCCATGATTGAACGTGAGTGACGACAGGAGACCCGGTGGTTTTTCCGTACCCTCAGGGACCTCGCCTCTCCTCGCCGCCCGCCTTGCCGGCATCGCCGGCCCCGGGTATCGCGAACCTGGCCCGGACCCCCGAAGCGCAAGGGCTGTACGACCCCGCGTACGAGCGTGACGCCTGCGGGGTGGCCTTCATCGCCGACCTCAACGGGCGCCGCTCGCACGACGTGGTGGCCAAAGGGCTCGGCGCGTTGTGCCGGCTCGACCACCGGGGTGCCCGTGGCGCGGAGCAGAACACCGGCGACGGCGCCGGCATCATGCTCCAGGTACCGGACGGATTCCTGCGCGAGGTGGTCGACTTCCCGCTGCCACCGGCCGGGCAGTACGCCACCGGCCTGGTCTTCCTGCCCCGCGAACCGGACGCCGAACAGCGCGCCCGCGCGGTGCTGGAGAAGTACGCCCTGGTCGAGGGCGCGGAGATCCTCGGCTGGCGGGACCTGCCGGTGGACGCGACCGACCTGGGCGAGACCGCGCTGGCCGCCCGTCCGCTGATCCGGCAGGTGTTCCTCGCCGCGCGTCGGCTCACCGGATCGCCGGCCGGTCCGGCCGGTACCGCGCTGACCGGCCTCGACCTGGACCGGGTCGCGTTCTGCGTACGCAAGCAGACCGAGCGGGAGACCGCCGAGCGCGGGGTGCCGGCCTACTTTCCGTCGCTGTCCGCCCGCACCATGGTCTACAAGGGCATGCTCACCCCGGACCAGTTGCCGGCGTTCTTCCCCGACCTGACCGACGAGCGGGTCACCAGCGCGATCGCCCTGGTCCACTCCCGGTTCTCCACCAACACCTTCCCGTCGTGGCCGCTGGCGCACCCGTACCGGTTCATCGCCCACAATGGAGAGATCAACACCATCCGGGGCAACAAGAACTGGATGAACGCCCGCGAGGCGCTGCTGGCCAGCCCGAAGGTGCCCGGCAACCTCAAGCGGTTGTTCCCGGTCTGCACCCCCGGCGCCTCCGACTCGGCGAACTTCGACGAGGTGCTCGAACTGCTGCACCTGGCCGGGCGGAGCCTGCCGCACGCGGTGCTGATGATGATCCCCGAGGCGTGGGAGAACGACCCGGAGATGGCGCCCGCCGAGCGGGCGTTCTACCGCTTCCACGCCAGCCTGATGGAACCGTGGGACGGGCCGGCGTCGGTCGCGTTCACCGACGGCACCATGGTCGGCGCGGTGCTCGACCGCAACGGGCTGCGCCCCGGCCGCTGGTGGCAGACCAGCGACGGCCTGGTGGTGCTCGGCAGCGAGGCGGGTGTGCTCGACCTCGACCCGGCGACCGTGGTGGCCAAGGGCCGCCTCCAGCCGGGCCGGATGTTCCTGGTCGACACCGCCGCCGGCCGGATCGTGCACGACGACGAGATCAAGGCCGAACTCGCCGCCGAGCAGCCGTACGCCGAATGGCTGCACGCCGGGCTGATCGACCTGGCCGACCTGCCGGCCCGCGAACACACCGTCTACACCCACGACTCGGTCCAGCGTCGCCAGCAGACCTTCGGTTACACCGAGGAAGAGCTGAAGATCCTGCTCGGGCCGATGGCGCGTACCGGCGCCGAACCGCTCGGCTCGATGGGCACCGACACCCCGATCTCGCCGCTGAGCACCCGTCCCCGGCTGCTCTACGACTACTTCCACCAGCTTTTCGCGCAGGTCACGAACCCGCCGCTGGACGCGATCCGCGAGGAACTGGTCACCAGCCTCCAGTCGACCATCGGCCCGGAGGGCAACCTGCTCGACCCGGGACCGGCGAGCTGCCGGCAGATCGTGCTGCCGTACCCGGTGCTGGACAACGACGAGCTGGCCAAGCTGCTGGACGTGGACGAGGACGGTGACCTGCCCGGTTTCAAGGCGGTACGGGTCTCCGGGCTGTACCGGCTGCGCGACGGCGCGGCGGGCATCCGGGCCCGGCTGACCGAGATCTGCCGGCACGTCTCGGAGGCGATCGAGGACGGCGTACGCATCCTGGTCCTCTCCGACCGCGACTCCACCGCCGACCTGGCCCCGATCCCGTCGCTGCTGCTCACCGCCGCCGTGCACCAGCACCTGGTACGCGAGCAGACCCGCACCCGGGCGGCGCTGATCGTCGAGTCCGGCGACTGCCGCGAGGTGCACCACGCCGCCGTGCTGATCGGTTACGGCGCCGCCGCGGTGAACCCCTATCTCGCGTTCGAGTCGGTCGAGGACCTGATCGCCCAGGGCACGCTGACCGGGATCGAGCCGGCCAAGGCGGTCCGCAACTACGTCAAGGCGCTCGGCAAGGGCGTCCTGAAGATCATGTCGAAGATGGGCATCTCCACCGTCTCGTCGTACTGCGGTGCGCAGGTGTTCGAGGCGGTCGGCCTCGACTCCCGGCTGGTCCAGCGGTACTTCGCCGGCACCCCCGGCAAGATCGGTGGGATCGGCCTGACCGGCATCCACGAGGAGATCGCCGCCCGGCACGCGGTCGCGTACCCGCCGAGCGCGGCACAGGGCGCGCACCGGCGGCTGGAGGTCGGCGGCGAGTACCAGTGGCGCCGCGAGGGTGAACTGCACCTGTTCAACCCGGAGACGGTGTTCCTGCTCCAGCACGCCACCCGCTCCCGCCAGTACGAGGTCTTCC
The DNA here is from genome assembly GCF_040676775.1 of Micromonospora sp. NPDC049523. NCBI lineage: Bacteria > Bacillati > Actinomycetota > Actinomycetes > Micromonosporales > Micromonosporaceae > Micromonospora > Micromonospora sp. NPDC049523. Next base: position 190,044 of record NZ_JBFAPP010000011.1, read on the forward strand.
GCGACTACACCGCCAAGGTCGACGAGCTGGCCGCGAAGGCGGGTTCGCTGCGCGGGCTGTTCACCCTGCGTACGGGGGTCCGGCCGGCGGTGCCGCTGGACGAGGTCGAGCCGGCCAGTGCGATCGTCAAGCGGTTCGCCACCGGCGCCATGTCGTACGGCTCCATCTCGGCGGAGGCGCACGAAACCCTCGCGGTCGCGATGAACAACCTCGGCGGCAAGTCCAACACCGGTGAGGGCGGCGAGGACGTCGAGCGCCTCTACGACCCGCGCCGCCGCTCCTCGGTCAAGCAGATCGCCAGCGGCCGGTTCGGCGTGACCAGCGAATACCTGGTCAACGCCGACGACCTCCAGATCAAGATGGCGCAGGGGGCGAAGCCCGGCGAGGGCGGCCAGTTGCCCGGCAACAAGGTCTGGCCGTGGATCGCCCGTACCCGGCACGCCACCCCCGGCGTCGGCCTGATCTCCCCGCCGCCGCACCACGACATCTACTCGATCGAGGACCTGGCCCAGCTCGTCCACGACCTGAAGAACGTCAACCCGGCCGCCCGGGTGCACGTCAAGCTGGTCAGCGAGATCGGCGTCGGTACGGTCGCCGCCGGGGTGGCGAAGCTCAAGGCCGACGTCATCCTGATCTCCGGCCACGACGGCGGCACCGGCGCCTCCCCGCTGAACTCGCTCAAGCACGCCGGCACCCCGTGGGAGCTGGGACTGGCCGAGGCGCAGCAGACGCTGCTGCTCAACCGGCTCCGTGACCGGGTGACCGTGCAGGTCGACGGCCAGCTCAAGACCGGTCGGGACGTACTCGTCGCGGCGCTGCTCGGTGCCGAGGAGTTCGGCTTCGCCACCGCCCCGCTGATCGTCGCCGGCTGCGTGATGATGCGCGTCTGCCACCTCGACACCTGCCCGGTCGGCATCGCCACCCAGAACCCGGTGCTGCGGGAGCGTTACACCGGCAAGCCGGAGTTCGTGGAGAACTTCTTCCTCTTCCTCGCCGAGGAGGTCCGCGGGTACCTGGCCGAGCTGGGCTTCCGCACCCTGGAGGAGGCGATCGGCCAGACCGAGCTGCTCGACCTCGCCCCGGCGCTGGACCACTGGAAGGCCCGCGGGTTCGACCTGCGGCCCGTACTGCATGTTCCGGACCTGCCCGAGGGTGCCGCGCGGCGCGGCATCCGCGCCCAGGACCACGGCCTGGCCGCCGCCCTGGACAACGAGCTGCTGGCACTGGCCGCCCCGGCGCTGGCCGACCGGACCCCGGTCCGGGCCTCGATCCGGGTACGCAACGAGCACCGCAGCGTCGGCGCGATGCTCGGCGGCGAGGTGACCCGCCGCTTCGGTGGCGCCGGCCTGCCCGCCGACACCATCGAGTTCGCCCTGACCGGCACCGCCGGCCAGTCCTTCGGCGCGTTCCTGCCGGCCGGGGTGACGCTGCGGCTGCACGGCGACGCCAACGACTACGTCGGCAAGGGACTCTCCGGCGGCCGGCTGGTCGTCCGCCCGGACGCCGCCGCGCCGTTCGCCGCCCGCCTCGCGGACCGCGTCGACGGTACGCCCGGCGCCGAGGACCAGATCATCGCCGGCAACACCATCCTGTACGGGGCCACCGCCGGTGAACTCTTCCTCCGGGGCCGGGTCGGTGAGCGGTTCGCGGTCCGCAACTCCGGCGCGGTGACGGTGGTCGAGGGGGTCGGCGACCACGGCTGCGAGTACATGACCGGTGGCACCGTGGTGGTGCTCGGCCCGACCGGGCGCAACTTCGCCGCCGGCATGTCGGGTGGCGCCGCTTTCGTGTGGCAGCTCGACCGGCGCCGGGTCAACCCCGAACTGGTCGACCTCGCCCCGCTCACCGACGCCGAGCGGGTGACCCTGCACGACCTGGTCCAGCGGCACTTCGCCGAGACCGACTCGGCGGTCGCCGAGCGGCTGCTCAAGCGCTGGCCGGAGGCGGTCGAGGAGTTCACCGCCGTGGTGCCCCGCGACTACAAGCGGGTAATGCAGATCATGCGGGCCGCCGAAGCCGCCGGCCACAACGTCGACGAGGCGGTCATGACCGCGCTGGCCGCCCCGGTGCCGCCGGCCGCGCCCGTGCCGTCGCCCGCCGCGCCCGCGCAGGTCACGCCGCGCGCGTCCCAGGAGGTGGCTCGTGCCTGACCCGAACGGTTTCCTGCGCTACGACCGGCGGGTGCCGGCCCGCCGCCCGGTGCCGGTACGGATCAGCGACTGGCGGGAGGTCTACCCGGCCGCCACCGACGACCTCGTACGCGAGCAGGCCACCCGCTGCATGGACTGCGGCATCCCGTTCTGCCACGACGGCTGCCCGCTCGGCAACCGCATCCCGGACTGGAACGACCTCGTCCGTACCGGCAACTGGTCGCACGCGATCGAGTCGCTGCACGCCACGAACAACTTCCCGGAGTTCACCGGGCGGCTCTGTCCGGCGCCGTGCGAGGCGGCCTGCGTACTCGGGATCTCGGGTGGGCAGCCGGTCACCATCAAGCAGGTCGAGGTCGAGATCGTCAACCGGGCGGTGGACCTGGACCTGATCCGGCCGCAGGTGGTGGCGAAGCCGTCCGGCAAGCGCATTGCCGTCGTGGGTTCCGGGCCGGCAGGACTCGCTGCCGCGCAGCAGCTGGCCAGGGCCGGGCACGCCGTCACCGTCTACGAACGCGACGACAAGATCGGTGGACTGCTCCGCTACGGCATCCCCGACTTCAAGCTGGAGAAGGAACACATCGACCGGCGGCTGGAACAGCTCACCGCCGAGGGCGTCGGCTTCGTCACCGGAGTCAACGTCGGTGTCGACATCACCGCCGAGCAACTCCGCGCCGAGTACGACGCCGTACTGCTCGCCTGCGGTGCGCTCCAGGGCCGGGACACCCCGGCCACCCCCGGCCGGGCCCTGCGCGGCGTGCACCAGGCGATGGAACACCTGGTCGCGGCGAACCGGGTGGTGAACGGCCTGGAGGAGAGCACCCCGATCGACGCCGCCGGCAAGCACGTGGTGATCATCGGTGGCGGTGACACCGGCGCGGACTGCCTCGGTGTGGCGCACCGGCAGGGCGCGGTCGGCGTACACCAGCTCGACCTGTACCCGGTGCCGCCGGGCAGCCGGGACGAGAACCGCGACCCGTGGCCGACCTGGCCGTGGATCCTGCGCGACTACCCGGCACACGAGGAGGGCGGCGAGCGGGTCTTCGCCGTCGCGGTGCAGGAGTTCGTCGACGACGGCACCGGCCAGGTACGCGCGGTCCGGGTCGCCGAGGTCAGCGTGACCAAACAGGACGGGCAGCGGATCATGACTGTCAAGCCCGGCTCGGAACGGGAACTCCCGGCCGACCTGGTGCTGCTGGCGATCGGCTTCGAGGGGACCGAGGAGCAGCCGCTGCTCGACCAGCTCGGGGTGGCCCGCAACCGGCGTGGCGCGATCGACGCTACCGCTGACTGGCAGACCTCCACCGACGGGGTTTTCGTCGCCGGCGACATGCACCGGGGCGCCTCGCTGATCGTCTGGGCGATCGCCGAGGGCCGCGCCGCCGCCGCCGCGATCCACACCTATCTCGACGGCCCCGGCACCCTGCCGGCCCCGGTCACCGCCTCGGCCCAACCCCTGACCGCCGCCCGCTGACCGCCCACGAGGCGCATTTTCGCAGAAGGAGTGGCTGTCCCAGGCGGGACAGCCACTCCTTCTCCACCGAAGTTGGGCGGTGGATCAGGCTCTGTCGAGGAAGTAGCGCTTGCCTTCCTGGGGAAGGCCGATCCAGAGGTAGAGGCGGATGGAATCCTGCGACCGGTCCAGGTACAGCGGCAGCGCGTAGGAATCGACGATGACGGAGATGGACTGGACGTCGTACCGGTCCGGCTCGGCGAGATGCCAGGTGCCCGAGCCCGTCCAGGGCCGGGTGAACCGCTCCGGTGCCGTCAACTGGGCCGGCAGCCTCCGCGTGTCGAAGGTGTGATCGGGACGCAGCGTCAGTACCGCACCATCCGGCCCCTGCCACTCGCCCCTGACATTCGCGTCGGTTGCCACCGGCGGCTCCGCCAGCAGCGCCCGGTGGGTCACCGTAGCCAGGACCCCCACGACGAGCAGGACAACCAGCACACCGACCGCGCTGAGGGCGATCACCGTACGGCTGCCTCGCCCGGAACGGGTTCGTGCGGTCAGTGCCTCTGCCATCCGCCCACCTTCCTTTTCACCTTACGAGTGAACATGATCTGAGATCTTGGAAGGGGATCGTCGTTGACGCGACGGTGTTCTTCCAAGTCCATGTTCTTCCAAGTCCACCAGGGACCGGGCATGTGAGGTGTACGGCGGATGGTGCCGCTGGCACGTCCAGGTGCCCGTACGGGGGTGCTTCGGTTAGTGTTCCGGTGACTACGCACGCCGGACAGGGGTGGGGGAGCAGGGTGGGCAGGCTCGCGGTCACGTACGGGCGGGCGGTCGCGGCACACCGGCAGGCGCGCGCGCATCTGGACGCCGCCCGTCGGGCGCTCGCCGGAGTCACCGCCCCGCCGCCACCGCCCGAGACCGCCGACATGGTGCAGCGGCTGCGTCGAGTCGGCGAATCCCTGAGCGCGGTGTCGGCGGGACCGGAGTTCCCGGGCCGCCCGGTGCCGATCCGGGTCGGTGAGGCGGCCACTTCGGACGGCGGTTTCCCGGTGGTCGTACCGCTGGTCGGTGGGGCGCACCTGGCGATCGACACCGACGCCCGCGATCCGCGTACGGGGGCGGCGCTGCGTTCGCTGGTGATCCGGCTGCTGATGGCCGCCCCGGCCGGCTCGGTACGGGTGGTGGCGATCGACAACGCCGCGCTCGGCGCCACCTTCCTGCCGTTGCGACCACTGGTCGACGCTGGCGTGCTGAGCGCACCCGCGACCAGCGACGAGGAGATCCAGGCCCTGCTGACCGGTGCCGAGCAACACGCCCGCGCGAACCACTCCGACCCGAGCAACCGTAACCGGCTGCTGTTGGTGGTGGCGGCGTCGATGCCGGAGGGTCGGGCCGAGCTGACCCGGCTGGCCGCGTTGACGCACGCCGGCCCGGCCGCCGGGGTGTGCGTGCTGGCGGCCGGCTATCCGCCCCGGTCGACCGGGCTGGAACCGCCGCCGTTCGGCAACACCACCCGGGTGACCCGCGACAGCGACTACGCCTGGGTCGGTGACCCGCCGTGGTGGCCGTACAGCGAGGACGGGACTGGGCTGGTGGTGCCGGTGCTGCTCGACGGGGACCCACCCGCCGGCACGATCGCCGCCGTCGCGGAACGGCACGGGGACGCCACCCGACGCGACGCCAGCCTGGAGTTCACCGACCTGCTGCCGGCCCGCAACTGGACCGAGTCGGCCGGCACCGGGCTGCGTACGGTCATCGGCCGCAACGGCCGCGACCCGGTGACCCTGGCCTTCGACGACGCCACCCCGCACTGGCTGGTCGGTGGCCGGACCGGCTCCGGCAAGACGGTGTTCCTGCTCGACGTCCTCTATGGACTCGCCGCCCGCTACTCACCCGACGAGCTGGCCCTCTTCCTGCTCGACTTCAAGGAGGGTGTCAGTTTCACCGAGTTCGTGCCGACCGGGCACGACGGTTCCTGGATCCCGCATGCCCGCGCGGTCGGCATCGAGTCCGACCGGGAGTACGGCGTGGCGGTCCTGCGGGAGCTGCGGCGGGAACTGAACCGGCGGGCGAACGCGCTCAAACGCCACGGCGTCACCAAGCTCGCCGACCTGCCCCGCGACGGCAAGCCGGTGCCCCGGGTGGTGGCCGTCATCGACGAGTTCCACGTGCTGTTCGCCGGCAACGACGCGCTCGCCCGGGAGGCGGTGGCGCTGCTGGAGGAACTGGCCCGCAAGGGCCGCTCGTACGGCATCCACCTGGTGCTGGCCAGCCAGAGCATGTCCGGCATCGAGGCGCTCTACGGCAAGGTCGACTCGATTTTCGGCCAGTTCCCGCTCCGGGTGGCGTTGCCGGGCGGCTCCGGCGTACTCGATGCCCTCAACGACGCCGCCGGGGCGCTGCCGCTCGGTTCCGCGATCATCAACCCCGCCGCCGGCCTGGCCTCGGCGAACACGGTGGTCCGCTTCCCGGACGCGCACGGCAGCGCCGCGCGGGTCGCGGCGCTGCGGCACGAGCTGTGGCAGGGGCGGGCGCAGGGCTCTTTCCCACCCGCGGTCTTCAAGGGGTACGACTCAGCGCACGTCGAGGACGACCCGACCTTCCGTGGCCTGATGCCCGGTGGACGCAGGCCGATGGCCCTGGTCGGGCGGGTCGTCGACGTGAACCTGACGTCGGCGATGTTCATGCTCGACGCCACCCCCGGCCGGCACCTGGCGGTGGTCGGCACCACCCCGGTCGGCGCCGACGTGTTGCAGGCGGCGACCCTGAGCCTGGCCCGCCAGGCCCAGCCGGGTACCGCCCGGTTCCTGCTCGCGCCGCTGGTCGCCGCCGCCGACGAGGTGGCCGACGCGACCGCCGACGCACTCGCCGCATCCGGTCACGAGGTGACCCGGTTGGACGCGATGGCGTTGCGGGAGGAGATCCGCAAACTGGCCGAACCGGTGGCCCAGCCGAGCGACCGGACCTACCTGGTGGTCTTCGGCATGGACGGGGCCAGCGGGGTGCTGTCCGCCAAGGACCAGAACTACCGCTCCGGCCTGGACGACCTCCAGCAGGTCCTGCGCCACGGCCCGGCGTACGGGGTGCACCTGCTCGGCTGGTGGCGGGGGCTGCGCCGGCTCGCCGACGACATCGGCGGGGCGCACAACAAGGACGACATCGCCTGCCTGGTGGCGTTGAACGTGCCCGGTGGCGAACTGGGCATGTACCTCGGCATGCACGACCTGGCGTACACGCCCCGGGCGAACCGGGCGCTGCTGGTGGACCGGCACGATCAGCGCAGCCGGCTGATCGTGCCGTTCGTTCGACCCGGGTACGAGCTGGACGAGGGGCAGTGACGACGATGCAGGGCTTCGACGAGTACGCCACCCTGGCCCGGCACCTGCACCAGCTCCACCGCACCGGTGAGCGTACGACCGCTCAGGTGGCCGCCCGCCGGGATGCCACCGGTGGCACCATCGACCAGCTCGGGCAGCGGCTCGGTATGCAGGAGCAGCGGCTGGTCGAACTCGCCAAACTGATCGGGGAGCCGGTCCCGCAGCTCAGCGCGCCACAGCCGCCGCTGACCGTCGCCGGGCACCTCGGGTCGCCCGTACCGCCCGCCTATCAGGGTGCCGAGCAGGAGTTGGCGGGCGGTTCGGCGTACCCGGAGTTGCCGGCCGGTCCGGACCGGGTGGCGCTGACCTCGACGCCCGCACCGGCCCCGACGGTCCCCGGGCCCCGGCTGCCGACGGCGGGCGGGGACGAGCCGCCGACGCAGCACCTGTCGGCGCCGGCCGCCCCGGTGAACCCGGACGTCGAGCTGGACCTGGCGCACCGGGCGGCGGCGGCAGCCGACGAGACCGCCGCGCAGGTCGAGGAACTGGCCCAGCAGCCGGCGCTGCTACCTGGCTCGTCACCGTTCAGCCGGGCGATCGTGGTCTACGTCGGTTTCATCGCCGCCGGCAACCTGGCCCAGGCCTTGCTGGCGCTCGTCGCCAAGGCCGGCGCAGTCGACGGTTTCACCCTGTACGCGTGGATGCTCGCCGGACTGCCGGCGCTGACCTTCTTCGCCGCCTACTTCGCGCTCGGCTCATGGGGCCGCGCCCGGATCGGGGTCAGCCGACCGGCCCGGTACGCCCGGCTCGGCTTCGCCATGTGTTTCGTCATCATGTCGATCACCTCCTGCTTCTGGACGATCCTGCTGGACGTCTGAGCCGGGTCCGGCGGTCTTGAGTTCGGCGGCGGTGTTGAGTTCGGCGGCGGTCTGTTCGGCGGTGTTGAGTTTGGCGGTTTGCAGGAGGTCGGTCAGCTCGGCGGGGGACAAACCCTCGTCGTCGAGCAGGCCGACGACGAGCATGGTCTGGGCGGCGATCGTGGTCGCGTCCATCGGCATCGGCTCGCGCTGACCGAGCGCGGCCTGGACCAGCGCCTCGGCGGTCACCGGATCGATCTCGACGCCACTGTGGTCGTACCGCTCCCGGACACTGGCGACGAACCGGATGACCGGGGCGTGGTCCTGACCGGGCCGGAACCGCCGGTCGACGCAGAGCAGGAAGACGGAGTCGAGCAGTTCTCCGTACCGCCGCCAACCGGTCTCGTCCAGGCGGCCCAGTCGATGCCGGTGTTCGCGTACGCGCCCGAGGGCCAGGTCACGTACGGCCCTGCTGTACGGGTTCAGGCTGTCCACGGGCGGGTGAGCTCCTTCCAGGCCTCGTGACGCCAGCGGGCCATGAATCCGCGCCAGCCGCCCCACGGATGGCGCCGGATGACGAGCCCGGCCGCCGCCCGCACGCCCTCTCGGGTCTGCGCGACCGTCGGGCGGGCGCGGGTCAGGAGACGATCCAGTCGGGCGGTGACGCTGCTGGCGGCGGGTTCGGGGATGCCGGCGAGGTTGGCGGCGTAGCGGTCGAGGGCACGGGAGCCGATCGCGAGGCGGGCGGCGACCAGGTCGAGTCGGCTGCCCGCCCGCGCCCAGCGCTCGGCTGCGGCGAGGGCGAGGGCGAGGGCGAGGGCGAGTGGATCATCCTGGTCGCGGCGGAGCCAGTCTTCGGCGGTGGCAAGCTGTCGGCGTACCCGATCGACCTCGTGGGCGGCGCGGCCGGCACCGAGGCGGGCAACCTTGAGGCCGGCGAGCACGTCGCCGATGTTGACGGGTTCGGAGTGGGGGAGCCGGCGGGCTTCGGCCAGGCCGGAGTAGACCATGGTCAACGACTCCCAGGCAAGGTCGAGCGCGCTGTCCCAGTTGGCGACGGCGGTCCGGGGGAGCGGATGCTCGACGGCGTCGACCTGCTGGTTGGCGCGTTCGAGCGCTTCGGTCGCGGCCAGGCAGGCGGCGCGCAACGCGTCGACCGTGCCGTCCGCGGTGCGGATCGCGGTGTTGAGCAAGCCGTCCCCTCCCCGACGCTCGGGTGAGATCGTGTGGCGGCGGGCGGTGGACCAGTTCGACGGGTGGCTCCGGTTGTCCGGCGACGGGTCGCCGGGCCGCCGGGAGAATCGGGCCAGCGCCCGTTCCGCCTGGTGTCGCTCGGCGCAGGGGCCGGGCCGCCCGCACCCCAGACACACCCCGCTGTACGCGGAAACGACGTGCCGCTCGATCGCCTGTCGCGCCTCGGCGGCTCTGGCCCGGGCGTACCGGCTGTAGTAGGTCTCGGAGAGGGCGTTCACCCGCCCGCCTCCGCCACCTGCTTGATCAGTCGCGCCCACTGCACCTCAAGACACGGGTACGCCGCACCGCAGGTGCACTTGACGATGGCGACCCGCATCGGTGCGTGGGCCACCAGGATGTCGCTGGCGTCTTCGAGGTTCTCTTCGGAGAGGAAGTCGGGTGGTGGCGGTTTGTCGGGTTGCGGGGTGGGTGGGGTGGTGCTCACCGTTTGGTGCCTCCCGTCGCTGGTGCGGGCAGGTTCACGCACCCGGCCGACCAGGGGGAACCGATCGGCCGGGCTCTGTGCGGTGGGGACCAACTCCGTGGTTTGCAGACCTGGGAGCCGGACAGAGGTGACCGTATATGACAGGTGATGTACGTGCAACCCTGACTTGCTATTGGTTGCCATACAAGGTGGGACGTGATCAAATGGCGGGGCAGACCTGGGAGTGACCTATGCCCGCCAAGCCCAAATGGGCGCAGATCGTCGACAGCATCCGCGCTCAGATCGAGTCCGGAGAACTTGCTCCGGGCGACAAATTGCCGTCCACGTCGCAACTCTGCGCACAGCACAGCGTGTCCGCGATCGTCGTCCGACAGGCCATCAACGCCCTCAAGATCGAGGGCCTAGTGGAGGGCGTCGGAGGTGTTGGAGTGTTTGTCGCCGAGCGATGACCGGTGCTGTGGCGGATCACTACCCCTCCAGGGGTAGAAATCCGCCACAGTGCTTGTCTCGCTGGCGGTTTCCCCGCACCCGGGCGCGTGATCGGGAGACGGTTGGCGTTATTTGCTCCATTCAGCACCGACGCAGCGGACGTGTTACCCGCCCCGACTTCGCCAGTGTGGAGCGGCCCGGCTGTCGCAGGTGTCCCCGCGACGGCCAGGCCCGCGATAGGTCAGTCTTCAGCTACCATGAACGGTAACTGTGGGTGGTATTCAGTCACGAGTGAGCGGGCAACTGAAGTTGATGGTGAACTCGACTTCCGCGCCTGTGGTTGCCCGCTTGGCGGTGCCCTTCAGCGTGCCCGTGGTGGCGTTGCCCGCCTCGTTGCGCTCGCCGGTGAGTGCCAAAGTCTGGTACGTCTCATCGTCACCACCCAGCGTCAGTGGCACTATCACACCATCGCTGTCCTGGTCGAACTTGCCCGGGTCGTACGGTAGCGACATCTCGATGCTGGCATCCTCGGTGCTGAGCGAGAAGATCTTCGCCGGGACCTGAATAATGCTGCAGTCGTCGGTGATGAACTCGTACCTCTTGCCGTCGGCCACGACCGTGATGGTGCCGCTGCCGCCAGCCGGGGCATCCGGTCCCGTGGCGGCACCCGTCGGCCCGTCTACGCTCCCGGCCGATGGAGTCTGGGCCGTCGAGGACGGCTCGTCGCCGCAGGCCGTCATTCCCGACAGCAGGGTGAGACCGAGCGCCCCACCCAGTAGGAACCGCGCCCACTGTTCCTGACGTGTACGTGCCGATCGCCGCATTCTTCTCTCCCACCTTCGTAACAGCTCCGCTTTGACCACCCGCTCAGGCTGGGCATCGAACGCCTGTCCCTGACGACATCCCGGCTGATCACGAAGACGACGGTAGGTTGTGCGGACCGCTCGGAGATCACGGATTTGTGCCAACGTGCCAGTGGCGACCGGGTACGGACAACGTCAAGCAGGACTCGGGCAGGTGCACCGCCGCGAGTTCAGATGGTCGCCCGGTACGCGCGCAGATCGTCGTTCGCGCTGCGTAGCAACACGGCGCTGTCGTACACGTTGTCCCGAGCGCCCGACATCGCGTCGTGAGTACGCCGTACGACGTCGGCGCGGCCACCGTAGATCAGGACCATCATCGAGTCCTGGCTGTTGCGCATGCTCGCCGCAACAGCGTTGAGCTTGGCCGCCGTCTGCTCGATCTGCTCCATGACCTGCTCGATCCCCGAGATCACCTGCCCGGCGATACTCATCGACCCCGCGTACTTCTGCGCGGCCTTGGCGCTGCTGCGATGCCTGGCGCTCCTGTCGCGACCAGGTGTGACACGGTGCCCACCGCCCCGGCTCTCAGGCCCGGTGCCTTCGGCGGCAACGCTAGACCGCCCGCCAGCAGTGGCAGATCGCATGTCGCGCCGTTCTCTGAGGTGATCAAGAGTAGCCACCACCACCGCCTTGCCCTGGGCACCGATCATCCCGCCGGCTATGGCGCCGCCGGTCACGGCGATGGACGGGGAGATCGGCAAGCCGAGTCGGGCGGCAGCCAACCCCACCAGCATGCCGACCCCCGCGGCACCCCATTCGGTCAGCTTGCCGAGGCCCTCCTTGGCGCTCTCGTACTTGAGCCGCCGCAGGAACGGCCGCTCCTTCTTTTGCTCGCCGCGTTGGATCCGTCCGTACCTCATGGTGCGACGACGGGGTCCAGGAAAGCGCAACTCGTTGAGATCATCATTGGCAGGTTGAGGGCCGTGTCGCGTGCTACTGATTGCGGTGTCAGGTTGAGTAACTCCTCGCCCGCCGCCGCTTCCTCTGACTCATCGGCGTAGAAGGCACAGGCATGCCAAAGATTTGCGTGCAGGAAAGCATAGGACCACTGGCTGAACACCTGTATGGGAAGCGCCACCTTCGCTTGGCCCTGGTGGCCGATGCGGTGGAGGTGGGGCTCATCCGGGGTTGAGCCGAGTCCTTCGCCCAGGGGGAGGAGTTTGTGGCGGCGGAAGACGGGTTCGAGGTTGCCTTCCGGGTCGAACTCGACCAGCAGGCCGCGGGCGATCAGGCCCTCGACGATCTCGGCGGCGCGCGGCTCGGGCTTGGGCGCGCTCTGGACGAGCTGGATCAGGGACTTCCGGTTCACCGCCAGCTTGGCGTGCCGCTCGGCGTCGACAAAGGCCGCCGCCCACACGGCAGCCTCGGTTTCGGTCAGCTCCACTAGGTCGTCGCCAAGGTGGATCTCGTAGCACTCCGGAGTCGGGTCCGGCGGGCGTACGTAACGGTAGCGCGGTCCCATGGAGAGCCCGACGGGCACGATGACGGTTGGCATGACGTACCCCTTGCTCAGAAGCTGGCGGCGTAGCTGTTGGTGGCCTCGACCGCGCCCTGCGCGAGCGTTGTCGCCTCGTGCAGTTTCTGCTTGGCCTGCTCCATTCTGGCCAGTGCCTCGCCGACCCGCGAGTGGCTGGTCCCCTGGGTGAGGCTGCGCAGCAGCGCGGTCGTCTGCTCCAGCGAGTCGGCGATGCCCCGGATGGTGGCCGCCTGCTGGCTGGTCTCACTGCTGAATCGGGCCACGCCGGCCTTGATCTCTTCGATGGACGCCATTCCGATTTCCTCCCCGGTCTCGGTCGTTCTTCCCCGAGCCGACCGTACCCGACCGAGCACAGTAGGTCAGTCCTACTCGGGGCGCCTGCACAAGATCCGGGATCTTGGAATTTCATCGCCGTAATCACGACGGTACGGTTCCAAGATCTCGGATCTTGAGGGTGTGCGCGGTGAGGCGAGCGAGTGGGGCAGGGGGTCGGGGCGTCAGCTGAGGCGGTCGGCCAGGAAGCGTTCGATTTCCTCGAAGAGGACCAGCCGGTCGGCGGTGGCGAGCTGCTGATGCCCGAACCGGTCGCTGAGCGCGACCGCGCAGCGTACGAGGTCCGACCGGGTGTACGCGGCCAGCAGGGCGGCGTGTCCGCCGTACGAGGTGCCGAAGAAGGCCACCCGATCGCGGTCGACCAGACCGGACTGCACCCCGTGTGCGACGGCGTCGTAGAGGTCCTGTTGCATTCTGCCGCCGTACTCGTGATTGCCGGCGCGGCGGAATTCGACCCCGAATCCGCGTGAGCCACGGTGGTTGATGTGCAGGGAAAGGTATCCGAGTGAGGCGAGGTACTGCGCCTCGGCGTGGAACCGCCACGACTCCCGGTCGGTCGGGCCGTCGTGCACGACCACGACGGTGGGCAGCGGCAGCCGGTGGTAGACCGGGCGCATGGCGTACCCGGTCAGTTCGCGGCCGTCACCGGCGACGAAGATGAAGTCTTCGAGTTTCGGGAGTTGGTAGTCGGCCAGGTCGGGGCGGTCGAGGAAGAGCGGTTCGGACCGGCCGGTCGTCGGTTCGAAGACGTGGTACGCGACCGGTCCGTCGTCGCGGACCTGCCCGATCAACCAGGTACGGTCGTCGGCGCTGCGGTCCACGATGACCGCCGAACCGGTGCCGGTGGCCGCGAGCCGCCCGACCGCCTGCTGCTTCGCCGGGTTGAGTGCGTGGTAGCGCAGCCGCTGGTCGGTGACGGCGCAGATGTCCGGCAGGCCGGTCGCGGGCTCGAACCACACTCCGTCGCCCGCGATCGGGTAACCGTCGACGTCCAGCGTGGGATGCGCGAACACCGTCATGGTGGCGCCGCTGGTCGAGCCGATCGAGATCAGTCTGCGGGTCTTCGAGTCGTAGCTGGTGAGCAGGAACAGGCGCCGCCCGTCGGCGCTGAAGGCCTGTACGGACAGGTCGTCGGCCTCCCTGGCGCCGATCCGGAGTACGCCGCGCGCCGTTTCGAGCCGGTCGCCCAGCACGATCTCGACCGAGCCGTCGCCACCTGTGCGGATTCCGCCGCGAGGCTGCAGCGTAGGGTCCACGAACCACTGCCGGAAGCCCTGCTCGCGCGCGACTAACACCGGCTCCCCGCCGTCGAGTGACGCGTTCAGGCTGAGTCGGAACAGTTCGGGGCCGGAGGCGCCGGGGCGGCGGCAACTGTAGACGGCGGTTGTCGGGTCGTGGCGGGAGAGCCAGTATTCGGTGACCGGACCAGGTGTTCCGTACCTCGCCGGACCGGTGTCGCCGCCATCCCCGCTGGTGTCGGTCGGGCGCGCGGCGGCGAGGCTCCACTCGTTACGCCCCGACGGGCTGTGCCGGTAGACCAGCATCGTGCCGTCGGCGGTCCAGCGCAGGTCGTCGATCGTCTCGCCCGGATGGGCGGCCAGGCGGCGTTCGTCCGCGGCGGCCGTACGCAGCCACAGCTCCGGGCCCTCGTCGGTGTTCCGGACGAACGCGACCGCGCTGCCGTCCGGGGCGAGCCTGGGTGAGCTGTTGTACGCCGGTGCGAGCAACGCCCGCCTCAACCGCGACCTGCTGCTTCGCGTCCGTACGCCGGTCATCGGCTGGCCTCGTGGTGCGAAGTGGCCGGGCCGCATGGCCGATTCCGCGGTTCCCGAGCCCGATGCTGTCCTACCGTGGTCCGGCCACGTTCCACTGTGGTCCGGCTCGCGGCGCGGAGGTTGTCCACCACCGTGTCGCCCTCTCCCCGTGGCGATCGCCCCCGCGGACCGCCGTGGGGCCATCTTCACCACGTCGGTTTTGTGACGTCAAGACCCCTATTTATCGCCTGCAACTACCCAATGTCATCGAACCTCCGGTACGGGATGGTTCGGGCGTACGCGGCATATCCGGGCTGACGACCTCGACCGTACGGCTACGCGGGCATCGTCGGGCGTCGGCTCGTGTCACCCTCCGTATAGGTGGCCACCCCCGGATCGAACGTCCAGAAGCGAGCCTTTCGGTGCAGGCCGAAAGGCTCGGTGATGGTTCGCCTCTTGTCCGTCCCCGCTACCGCCGGTAATACTTGTCGAACTTTATCGGCACGCCAGCCAACGGGGGGCAATCGTGCTGCATATCCATTTTTCTGCCCAGGATCTGGCCAGGACACGTGTCGCGGCCACCTGGGGACCACTCGGTGAGACGTTCCTGAGTCTCTTGACATTGCACAAACCTGCATCGCCGGGACTGTTCGGCGGCTGGCGGGAGCGTGTCCGTCGTACGTCGACCGTGGCGACCCATCCGGCCGCCGCCCTGTTCGACGATTTGAACGGCGACCTGCTTGCCGCCACCGGGCCGGCCGACTCGCTCGAAGAAGGGCTCGAAGCCCTGTTGAGAGCCGGTCCCGAGCGGTTCCGGCGGGAGTTGGTCGGTGCCGCTCGATCCGGGGCTGGCGCCGGCGGTTGGGCGCCGCGCCGACCAAGGCCACCGATGGGCGCGCCGCTGTCTGATCGGGTGGACCGGCGGGATCTGGTGCGCTTTCTGCACGAATATCATCAGGTAGCGGTCGCGCCCTACTGGCCGCAGATCCAATCGCGATTGCAGGCCGAGCACGCCACCTATGCCGGCGCCCTGGCGGCGTACGGAGTGGAGGCGATGTTCGCCGCCTTACCGCCCGGATTCCATTGGCGCTCACCGATATTAGAGGTGGGTCGTGGTGCACCGGTCGACAACCTGGTACTCGCCGGGCGGGGCCTGGTGCTGGTGCCGTCGGCCTTCTGCCAGAGCATGCCCAGCGTCGTCACCAGCACCATCGACGACCGGGCGCCGGTGATCCTGTTCGTTCCCGTCATGCGTACGGTCGCTGACGCCGCGGCCATGCTGACCGCGCCGGGTGCCGGGGCGGTGTCGAAGGCGCTCGCCGCACTGCTCGGCCGGACCAGGGCCAACGCCCTCGAAGCGGTCGCCCGTGGTGCGTGCACCACCGGTCAGCTCGCCGAGCGGCTCACCTGCTCACTGGCCAGCGCGAGCGAGCACGCGACGGTGCTGCGCCGGGCCGGCCTCATCACCACGATCCGTCAGGGCAAGGCCGTCCTGCATGCCCTCACCCCACTCGGAGCCGACCTGCTCAACGGCATCCCACGTCCGCAGCGCTGAGTTTCCACAGCCGGGAGGGGCCCCTTCGGACAAGGGGCCCCTCCTGACATCTCACTGGGTGAGGGTGGCGACCTCTTCGGCGGTCAGGCGGTGGGTTACCGCGGCGGTCCGCGCCGCGGTGGCACCGGCCGGCGGGTTCGGCGGCCGGCGCCAGTGCCAGTCGGTGACCGCCTGGTACGCGGCGACCAGCGACAGCAACCGGTCCTCGCCGTACGGGAGTCCGCCGAGGATCGCGCCGATCGGCACCCCCGCGGCGGTGAAGCCGATCGGGAAGGCGATCTCCGGCAGGCCGAGGATGTCGAACGGCACCGGACCGGTCTGCACCACCACGTCGCAGGTCTCGAAGAGCTGGTCCAGCACCCGTTCCATCAGCAGCAGCTTGGCCCGCTGACCGGTGATGAACTCGTTGCCACCCATCAGCGCGCCCTGCAACCAGCTCGTCACCGAGACACCGAAGCCGCGCAGGTCCGTACGCAGGTACGGCATGAACGGCTCGCTGCGCTCCGGCAGCCGTACGTTGTTGAAGTTGTTGCCGGTGAGCAGGTCCCACTCGTCCGGCAGGGTGACGTCCACCAGGGTGGCGCCGGGGATCGCGGCAAGCTTGGCCAGGTACGCCTGCTGGGCCAGCGCGGTCGCGGAGCTGCCGCTGCCGTAGCCGGGCAGCACCCCGATCCGGGTCGGCCAGCGCAGCTTCAGGGTGCTGCCGTCGTAGAGCGGAGTTGCCGCGTTGAGCAGGTTCGGCAGTGCGGGCAGTCCCTGCGTACGCGGGTCGGCCGGGTCCTCGCCGGCCATCGCGGTCAGCATGATCGCGGCGTCCTTGGCGTCGCGGGCCAACGGTCCGGGATGGTCGCGGGTGTAGCTGAGCGGGATGATGCCGCTCAACGAGACCCGACCCATGGTCGGCTTGAGCCCGGTCAGGTTCTGCGCGTTCGACGGGGCGGTGATCGAACCACCGGTCTGGGTGCCGATGCCGGACGAGACGAGCCGGCCGGCGACCGAGGTGGCGGTGCCGGTGGACGAGCCGCCGGGGTCGGTGCCGGGGTTGGTCGGCGTCCAGGCGTTGACCGTGGTGACCACACCGGACGGGGTGGTGGCGCGGGTGGTGGCCAGCGGACCCATCTGGGTCTTGCCCATCACGATGCCGCCGTTGACCTTCAGCTTGGCGACCGCGGTGGCGTCGTACGGCGGGACGAAGTCCTGGAACAGGTAGGAGTTCGCGGTCGTCGGCACCCCCTCGGTCCAGTAGTTGTCCTTGATCGCGAGCGGGATGCCGTGCAGCGCGCCGCGGTGCGGCTTGCGGGCCGCGGCCCGCGCCGCCTTGATCGCCGCGTCGGCCAGCACCAGGTTGAAGGCCTTGTACGTGCCGTCGTACGCCTCGATCCGGGCCAGGTACGCCTCGACGAGCTGCTCCGGGGTGAGCTTGCCGGCGCGGATCAGCCACGCGGCCTCGGAGATGGTCAGCTCGGTCGGATCGGCCACCGCCTCCGGCCGGGGCTTGGTGTAGGCGCTCGGCTTGTCCAGTGCCGGGTTCCACTTGACCGGGTTGCCGCCGGAGGCGGTGCCGCCGTCCGGGGCGGCGAGCGCGATCGACGGAAGCGCGATGGTGCTGCCGACCGTGGCGGCGGCGGCCAGGGCGGCGGTACGGGCGAGGAAGGCGCGGCGGTCGACCGTACGGTCCTGGGGTTGGATCGTCGTCATCACTTCCGCCATTCGGTGCTGATCGAGGGGTAGAGCATCGGCGCCGCCTGCTGCGAGATCGCCTTGGCGACGGCAGGGGTGGATCCGGCGGGTGCCGGCAGCTGGTACGCGGCCAGCGCCGTCACCGTGCTCCGGACGAACGAGCGCAGCGAGGCCAGTACGGAGTCCTGACCGGGGGAGCCGGTCACCGGGTCGGCGGTGGTGCCCGGCGGAAGCTGGCTCAGGTCTATGCCGAGCGAGGCGAGTCGGGCCCGGATCAGGATGTCGAGTTCGGAGTCGGTCGGCGGTGTGGGTGCCATGGTGCTCCTCCGCTTGGGAAAAACGTTGCCCCACTGTCGGTTCGACCTGTGTCAGGATCATGACCTCAAGATCACATAGACGTGAACCGCCCCCGTCCCCACCAGCCCCAATGCCCGTCGATCTAGGGCAAATACGTGCTTGTGGATCTCCGTTTGCCCGTTGGCGCCGCAGCATGGATCGGGGATGGGAGCATGGGCGGATGGTCGTACGGGTCGAGGTGGTGCGCGGGGACATCACGCGCGAGGACGTGGACGCGGTGGTGACCGCGGCCAACGAGTCGTTGCTCGGCGGAGGCGGGGTGGACGGGGCGATCCACCGGGCGGCCGGGGCGCGGTTGGCCGACGCGGGTGCGGCGATCGCGCCCTGCGATCCGGGCGACGCGAAGGCCACACCGGCATTCGACCTCGACCCGCCGGTCCGACACGTGATCCACACCGTCGGTCCGGTTTGGGAGGGCGGTGAGCACGGCGAGGCTGAGGTGCTCGCCTCCTGCTACCGGCGCAGCCTGGAGGTCGCCGACGAACTCGGCGTACGCCGGATCGCCTTCCCGGCCATCGCCACCGGCGTCTACGGGTTCCCGCCGCAGGAGGCGGCCCGGATAGCGGTCGACACGATCCGGTCCACCCCGTCGCGGGTCGAGCTGATCCGTCTGGTCGCCTTCGACGAGTCGACCCGGGCCCTGCTCCAGGCCGCGCTCGACACCCCCCGGTAACTCACCCCACCTCCACTGGATCCCCCGACGACGGGGGTTCAGCGGGGTGTGGAGCTGTTTGTTTGATGGCCAAACTATTGACAGGTGTCATAGAGGCATGTGAATCTGCTGAGGTAGGGCCGGTGCGGGAGCCACGTAGCCGGTGCGGGGGTGACGGGCAGCCTCCCGCGTACTCGTTCCACGCCTTCCGCCTTCGCGCGTGCTCGCGTACGGCCCCATGGTTCCGTTCTCCCACCCGCGGCTCGTGCGGGGCACCCTACTTCTCCACCGGGAGCCCCGATGCCCCTGTCCACCCGACCACTGATCACCCGCGTGCTGGCGGTCGCCGCGCTCGCGATGCTGATGCTCACCACCGTGTGGGTCGAGACCGCCTCCGCGCACGGCTCGACGATCAGCCCACCGTCGCGCAACTACGGCTGCTGGCAGCGCTGGGGCGGCAACTTCCAGGCGCCCGAGATGGCCACCGAGGATCCGATGTGCTGGCAGGCCTGGCAGAACGACCCGAACGGCATGTGGAACTGGAACGGCCTCTACCGCGAGGGTGTGGCCGGCAACCACCAGGCCGCCATCCCGGACGGGCAGCTGTGCAGCGGTGGCCGTACCGGCGGACCCCGCTACGCGGCGATGGACACCCCCGGCGCGTGGCGGGCCGCGTCGGTGAACAACAACTTCACCCTGACCGTGCACGACCAGGCCCTGCACGGCGCCGACTACTACCGGGTGTACGTCTCCCGGCAGGGCTACAACCCGCTCACCCAACCGCTGCGCTGGGCCGACCTCGAACAGGTCGCCTCGACCGGGGTGATCCCGCCCGGACAGGGGACCCGGACCAACGACCCGGTCCTCAACGGCGTCTCCAACTCGATCAACGTGTCCGCGCCGGGGCGTACCGGCCGGCACGTGGTGTTCACCATCTGGCAGGCCAGCCACATGGACCAGTCGTACTACTGGTGCAGTGACGTGACCTTCCCCGGCGGTGCCGGTCCGACACCGACGCCGACGGTCACCCCCACCCGTACGCCGACACCCACGCCGACGCCGACCCGGACCGCGACCCCGACGCCCACCCCGACCCGCACCACGCCGCCGGCCACCACCCCGGGTACGCCGCGCGGCTGCACCGCCACCTACACGGTCACCGGCCAGTGGTCGGGCGGCTTCCAGGGTGACGTACGGGTGACCGCCGGCAGCGCCGCGATCAGCGGCTGGACGGTGACCTGGACCTGGCCCAACGGGCAGACGGTCGCGTCGAGTTGGGGCGCCACCGTCACCTCCTCCGGCACCGGCGTCACCGCGACCAACGTCGCCTACAACGGCAGGCTCGGCGCCGGTGCGAGCACCACCTTCGGTTTCCTCGGCTCGTGGACCGGCAGCAACGGTGCACCGACCCCGACCTGCGTCGCCACCTGACCTGTTCGGGTAGCGGAACGGGCCGCGCCCGGCCCGGTCGACGAACGACCGGACCGGGCGCGGTGGGAACCCCGTAGGCGTGCCGTGCCAGCGGCTCGTTACGGGTAGTTGACCACGTAGATGGTCTGCGCGGCCTGGTTCGCCGGGCCGCCGGTGTTGTTGATGACGCGGTTGATCGTGCCCACGCCGCCGAGCGACACCGAGACCATGTTGTGGAACCTGACCCCGGTCTTGTTCGGCACCTCGAAGGAGCGTTCGCCGACCACCGCCGGGTTCACGTTGAAGTAGCAGTAGCTGCCCAGCCCCCACGCCTCGTGCGTGTTGACCGAGTCGGCCACCTTGTACGCCGCATAACCTCGGGTCGACCCGTTCATCCAGGCCGCCTGGTTCGGCGGGTCGTACGGCATCTCGTTCTGGTAGAAGTACGTCCGGCCGCGTTCGCCGTTCCAGATGGTCTGGTACTTCTGGTAGTGCTCGACGAAGAGCCCGTACATCGTGACGTCGTCACCGTTGACGATCAGGCCGGTGTCGGCCGTGTTGATCGTCCACCCGTAGGTGCCGCCGTTGCCGTGGTCGGCCCGCCACAACCACATGTGGTCGCCGATCACGTCGTCGCTGTTGACCACCAGGCTGTTGGTGGCCTTGCCGGCGACCGCTCCGCCGATGCGGAAGAAGACGTCGTGCAGCGAGGTCGGGTTGGCCGCGTGGTCCGCGCTGGAGCCGGCCGGGCCGACCTCCATCAGGGCGGCGGAGTTGGTGGTGCCGGCCTCGAACATGATGCCGGCGACCTTCACCCCGTCCACGTCGGCGACGGTCATCGCGGTGACGCCGTTCTGCGGCTCGATCGTCGCCAGGCCGAGGCCGAGCACGACGGTGTTCGGCCGGGTGATCCGGATCGTGTCGTTGATCCGGTGCACGCCCGGGGCGAAGAGCAGGTCCTTACCCTGGGCGAGGGCAGCGTTGATGGTCGCCGCGGTGGTGCCCTGCCGGACGATGAAGTACTGGCTCAGCGAGGTCGAGCTACCGGCCGGGGTCTTGTTGTACCAGGTGGTGCCGGTGCTGTTCTGCCGCAGCGCCGGTACGAAGACCCGGTACTCGCCGGAGCCGTCGACGTACAGGAAGGGCTTCTCCCGGACGGTCGGGGTCGTGTTGATCACGGTGTGCGAGGGGTTCGGGAAGTTCGGCGGCGGTGCGCCGACCACGCCCTGGAACACCATGTTCCACACCGATCCGGTCCAGCCGTTGCCGAACTCGCTGTTGCGCGAGTACCACTGCTGCTGCGAGCCGGACACGACCAGGCCGTCGATCCGGGTGTCGGCCAGCAGGCCGCCACTGGACCAGCCGTCGCCGCCGTTCCAGAGCTGGATCTGGTTCTGCGCGCCGCGCAGGTGCATCCGCCGGTACGGGGCGGCCTGCGACACCGCCCAGCGTTCCACGGTCACCCCGGCCGGCAGGGTCACCGACAGGTTCTCCGCCGCCCGCCAGAAGTTCTGGGTGGCGTTGCCGCCGAACCAGGTCGCCTCGGCCCGTACGTGACCGTTGAGGTTCACGTCGTCGGGGGAGAAGCCGAGGCCGGCGACCTGGGTGAAGAAGCCCAGGTTCACGTCGGCGGTGTAGGTGCCGGGCTTGAACAGCACCGCGTACCGCTCCGGACCGAACTGGTTCTGCTCCTGCTGGGTGAAGATCGTGTTCAGCCGGCTCTGGATGGTGCCGGTCGGCGTCGACGGGTCGAAGACGAAGGTGTTCGGCCCGAAGTTCGGGTTGCGCGGGTCGGTCGGCTCGACCGGGGTGCCGGTCACCGGCGGCGTGGTGGGAGGCGTGGTCGGCGGGGTGGTGCCGAATTCGCCGTACACCTGGAACTCCCAGAGCGAGTAGCCGTAGCCGGTGGTCCTGGCCGTGCCGTACATCCGTACGTAGCGGCCGCTGCCGGTCACCGGGAGCGTCTGCACGCCGCCGGTGCCGGTGGTGGTCGAGTAGATCGTGGTCCAGGGTGCGGACCCATTCGGCGAGGTCTGGATCTGGAAGGCCCGCCCGGCGGCGGTTTCCCAGTTCAGCACCACCTGGCTGAGGGTGGCGGTGGCGCCGAGGTCGACCTGTAGCCACTGGGGGTCGCTGAACGCGCTGGACCAGCGCGTGCCGGTGTTGCCGTCGACCGCCGCGGGGGCGAGCGTGCCGCCGTTCTCGGTGGACGAGGCGGTGGCCGTCTTGCCCTGGGAGATCAGGCTGGGCGCGGCCTGCGCGGCGGTCGGTGCGGTGGCGATGAACGGTACGGGCGCCAGCAGTGCGGCGGCCAGGGCGGCGAGCACACCCCATCGGGATCGGGTCGAGGGTGTGCGCGTGGTGCGACGATGAACTTCCATTGGGCCCACCTGTCGGGGATAGGGCGCGGTGGGGCGGCCCAGTCGAGGCGTGGCAACGCCCAGGCTGGGTGGGTACGGCCGGCCGCCGGGGGGATCCGGCGGTCGGCCCGCGCCTGCGGGGGACTGACAGTGAGAGCGCTCTCCCGACGAGTGTTACGCCGCTGTTTCGGGCCGTCAAGACGAACATCGATTCCTGTCTGATATGCCCGCTAATTGAGCAGTCCTCACCGCTAGGGCGGTTAGCGAGATTTGTCGGCGGCGAGATCTCGTGGCTTGCCGACTTCCGGCCCGCTGGCGGGGGCGGAACCGACCGGGCGTGTCGTAGACAACACGACGGCGGTACGCTTCCGGACGCGCGGTCGCTGATGCCCGCCACCCCAACGCGTCGCCCGGCGAGACGACACCCGCCGGACACCTGCGCACCGCACGGCGTTGGACGAGAATTCCAGAATCCGACAGGGTCGGCCCGTGGACCGATCTGGGAGAGAGACTAGCCTGATGGGCGTGACACGCCGCGCGAAAATCGTCTGTACGCTTGGCCCCGCGACTTCGAGCCCGGAGCGCATCCGCGGCCTCGTCGAGGCCGGCATGGACGTGGCCCGGCTGAACTTCAGCCACGGCAGCCACGCCGACCACGAGCAGGTCTTTCACCTGGTCCGGCAGACCGCCCAGGCCACCGGGAAAGCGGTAGCGATCCTGGCCGACCTGCAGGGCCCCAAGATCCGCCTCGGCCGCTTCGCCGACGGCCCGCACGAGTGGCGTACCGGTGACTCCGTCGTGATCACCGGCGACGACATCCTCGGCACCCGTGAGCGGGTCTCCTGCACCTACAGCAAGCTCCCCCAGGAGGTCCGCCCCGGCGACCGCCTGCTGATCGACGACGGCCGGGTCGCGGTCGAGGTCAGCTCGGTCGAGGGCAACGACATCCGGGTGCTGGTCACCGAGGGTGGCGCGGTCTCCAACAACAAGGGCGTCTCGCTGCCCAACGTCGCGGTGAGCGTGCCGGCGATGTCGGACAAGGACGCCGAGGACCTCCGGTTCGCCCTCGGTCTCGGCGTCGACATGATCGCGATGTCCTTCGTCCGGTCGGCCGACGACATCAAGCTGGCGCACCAGATCATGCAGGAGGTCGGCGTACACCGGCCGGTCATGGCCAAGGTCGAGAAGCCGGAGGCGGTGGACCACCTGGAGGCCATCGTCGCCGCGTTCGACGGCGGTGTCATGGTCGCCCGCGGTGACCTCGGCGTCGAGCTTCCACTGGACCAGGTGCCGCTGGTGCAGAAGCGGGCCGTGCAGCTCTGCCGGGAGAACGCCCGGCCGGTCATCGTGGCCACCCAGATGCTCGACTCCATGATCGAGAACTCCCGCCCGACCCGCGCGGAAGCCTCCGACGTGGCGAACGCGGTGCTCGACGGCGCCGACGCGGTGATGCTCTCCGGTGAGACCAGCGTCGGCAAGTATCCGGTGCTCACCGTGAGCACCATGGCGAAGATCATCACCACCACCGAGTCCGGGTCGATCGGCGTGCCGCGCCTGCAGCACGACCCACGTACGCACGGCGGCGCGCTCACCGTGGCCGCCTCGCAGATCGCCCGCGCCATCGGCGCCAAGGCCCTGGTCGCCTTCTCGCAGACCGGCGACACCGTACGCCGGCTCTCCCGGCTGCACTGCGACCTGCCGCTGCTCGCCTTCACCCCGGTGCCGGAGGTGCGCGACCAGCTCGCCCTCGCCTGGGGTGTGGAGACCTTTCTGATGCCGTTCGTGCAGCACACCGACGACATGTTCCGCCAGGTCGACCAGGCGCTGCTCGGCCTGGGCCGGGGCAACCCGGGCGACTACGTGGTGATCGTCGCCGGCAGCCCGCCCGGCACCCCCGGTTTCACCAACACGCTCCGGGTGCACCAGCTCGGCTCCCTCGTCGACGCCGCGGCGGCCCGGGCCCTGCAGTGACGTCCGGCGGACCGGTCGGTGGACAGGTCGCGGTCGATCAGCTCCTCGAGGTGCTCGACCTGACCCAGATCGACGAGATGACCTTCCGTGGCATGAGTCCCCCGGTCGGTCCGCAACGGGTGTACGGCGGTCAGGTCGCCGGCCAGGCACTGGTGGCCGCCGGCCGGACCGTCGACCCGACCCGGTTCGTGCACTCGCTGCACGGCTACTTCGTCCGGCCCGGCGACCCCGTCGAGCCGATCGAATACCAGGTCGAACGGATCCGCGACGGCCGTTCGTTCTCGGTCCGGCGTTCGGTGGCCAAGCAGCACGGCAAGACGATCTTCTTCATGTCCGCCTCGTTCCAGCGGCTGGAGGAGGGGCTGGACCACCAGGCCCCGGTCCCGCCGGACGTACCCGGTCCGGACGAGGTGCCGACCATGGCCGACCGGCTCGCCCGCTACCCGGAGCGGCTCGGCATCTGGTCGCTCATCCCGCGGCCGATCGACGTCCGCTACGTCGGCGAGCCCGGCTGGGTACGCCCCGGCGACCGCCCGGCCGACCCGTACCAGCGGGTGTGGATGCGGATCGACGGCAAGCTGCCCGACGACCCGCTGCTGCACGCCTGCGCGCTGACGTACGCCTCCGACCTGACCCTGCTCGACTCGGTGCTCTCGGTGCACGGCGAGGTCTGGGGCCCCGGCGGTGTGGTCGGCGCGAGCCTCGACCACGCCCTCTGGTTCCACCGGCCGTTCCGGGCCGACGAGTGGTTCCTCTACGACTGCTGGAGCCCGTCCGCCTCCGGCGCGCGAGGGCTCGCCACCGGCCGGATGTTCACCGTCGACGGCCGCCAGATCGCCAGCTCGGTCCAGGAGGGCCTGCTCCGCCGGGTCGGCGCCTGACCGGGTCACCGGGTTACCGCCGAACCACGCGGCACAAGCGTGTGACCCGCGCGGATAAGCGTGCTTTCCGCCGGAAGTAGCGCCTTGGGTGGCTTGCCACCCCCGGCACCGTTCGCCGGGCGGTGCAAGGGCTAACCTTGCCGGCATGCGTCTCTCCGCACGGGTCGACTACGCGTTGCGCGCCACGGCCGAACTCGCCGCCACCGCGGACGACACCGCCGCGGCGGCCGGCCCCGCCCGGCGCCCGAATCCGGTCACCGCCGAGCAGATCGCCCGGGCGCAGGAGATCCCGCCGAAGTTCCTGGAGAGCATCCTGTTGCAACTGCGCCGGGGCGGGATCGTGCACGCCCAGCGTGGCCCGGAAGGCGGCTACTGGTTGGCCCGCAAGGCGGCGGAGATCTCCCTCGCCGACGTGATCCGGGTGATCGACGGGCCGCTCGCGCACATCCGCGGCCAGCGTCCCGAGGACCTCGGCTACCAGGGCGCGGCCCGTTCCCTGCAGGAGGTCTGGATCGCGCTGCGGGCCAGCGAGCGGGAGATCCTCGAACTGGTCACCGTCGCCGACGTGGCCAGCGGCAAACTGCCCGACCGGGTCACCGAGCTGGTCAGCGACCCGAACGCCTGGACCTGAGCCGGCACGGCGGCGGTCGTCACGCCGCCCGCAGGTACCTCCACCGGCCGTGGTCGGCGACCGCGAGCGGCTCGGTGTCGGTGAGGATCCGTTCCGGCCGCAGGAAGACCACCGCACTCTGACCCTTGGCGGCCGGCGCGTCCGGGTCCGGGAGGTCGCCGGACGGGGTGGCGCGGTCGGTGCCGGGCAGCACCGGGTTGTTGCCGGGTTTCCAGGACGCTGTCAGTCCCATCGGATGCTCCGTCCGCTGTTCGCCGGGCCCGGGGCGGGCCGTCCGCGAGTCCCTCCATCACAGCACCGGCCGCTGAGAACCGGCTGCGCGCGAGCTACCGGAACGGTGGGAACCGCTTGTGACCCGCTCGCCCGGCGCCGACCGTCTACGTGTTCGACGCTACCCACCCGTGGTGCGTACCGCAGCGGCATCCGGCGTACCGCGTCGCAGCGCCGTCGCGGTCCGCTCGATCAGGTACCAGGCCAGCGCCACCTCGCGCTCGCTGGTCTGCGGCGCGCCGACGGCCAGCCGCAGCGTGTGCCGACCGCCGACCCGGGTATGGGTCAGGTGGACCCGTCCGGTCGCGTTCACCCGGTGCAGCAGTTCGGCGTTCAGCGCGTCCGCTGCCGCACCGGCTGCCTCCGGCTGTCCGTCCGGCGGTTCGACGGCCGCGGCCCGCAGCCGGAAACAGACCAGCGAGAACGGGTGCGACCCGACCACCTCGAACCGGTCGTCCGCCCGGACCAGGTCCGCGAACCGTGCGGCCAGGGCGATTCCGGTACGGATGTGCGCCCGCAACCCTTCGGCGCCGTACCAGCGCAGCACGAACCAGAGCTTCAACGCCCGGAACCGCCGACCCAGCGGCACCTGCCAGTCGCGGTAGTCGACCACCGCACCGGACTCCGACGCCGCGTTGCGCAGGAACTCCGGCAGCACGCTCAGCGCCTCGATCAGGCCGGCCCGGTCGGCGACCCAGAACGCGTCGCAGTCGAAGCCGGTGAGCAGCCACTTGTGCGGGTCGAAGCAGTACGAGTCGGCGTACTCCAGACCCGCGTGCGACCAGCGCAGTTCGGGGCAGATCGCCGCCGCCCCGGCGTACGCGGCGTCGACGTGCAACCAGGTGCCGTACGTCTGGCACAGCTCGCCGATCGCGGGCAGCGGGTCGACCGCGGTGCTGGAGGTGGTGCCGATCGTCGCCACCACCAGCGCCGGTACGTCGCCCGCGGCCAGGTCCGCCTCGATCGCCGCGCGCAGCAACTCCGGTCGCAGGGCCAGGGTGTGCGGGTCGGCGCCGATCGCGCGCACCCCGTCGTCGCCCAGCCCGGCGATCCTGGCCGCCTTCTGCACCGACGAGTGCGCCTCGGTCGAGGTGTAGACCCGGTAGCGGCGGTCGAGCCCCTGGTCGCGCCAACGCCCCCCGCTGGCCCGGTGCAGGGCGGCGAGGGTGGCGACCAGGGTCGCCGACGACGCGGAGTCCTGGATCACCCCGCCACCGGTGCCGGTGGACCGGAACCGGGCCGGCAGGTCGAGCAGTTCGGCCAACCAGTCCAGCATCACCGTCTCCACCTCGGTGCAGGCCGGAGCGCTCGCCCAGAGCATGCCCTGCACCCCGAGGCCCGCGCTGACCAGGTCACCGAGCACGCTCGGCCCGGAGGTGTTGGCGGGGAAGTAGCCGAAGAAGGCCGGGTGCTGCCAGTGCGTGAGGCCCGGCGTGACGATCGTGTCGAGGTCGGCCAGGATCCGGTCGAACGGCTCGCCCCGTTCCGGTGGCGAGGCGGGCAGCCGGGCGGCGACCGTACCGGGCGGGTCGGCGGGGGTCACCGGTCGGTCGGCGAGCGTGGCCCAGTAGTCGGCGATCCAGTCGATCACGGCGTAGCCGTTGCGGCGGAACTCCTCCGGGTCCATGTGCGTGGCCATGTGCCAAAGTCGATCAGGGATCGACGTCCGGGACAAGAGCGGATCGGCTGGCGGTCGATCCCGGTCGCCGTCCGGTGCCGCGTCGTCGGATGCGGCGTGGGCCTCAGTGGACGGTGGGGGAGAGGGCGGGCGCGCTGGTGCTGGCCCGGACGGTGAGCCGGGGGTCGAGCAGGGTCCCCTCCGGCACCTCCTTGCCGGACAGCTTCTCCATCAGCAGCGTCACCGCCCGCTGCCCGACCTCCTCGGCCGGGATGAGCACCGACGTCAGCGCCGGGGCGGCCCGCTCGGCCACTTCGTCCGGGCAGATCGCCACCACCGAGATGTCGCGCGGCACCGTACGACCCAGCGCCGGCAGCGCGGCCAGCACCTGACCCACCGCCGCCTCGTTGTGCACCACCAGCCCGGACAGGTCCGGCTGCCGGTCGAACAGCCCGGCCAGCTCCCGGCGTACGGAGTCGAAGTTCTCCTCGCACGGCTGGGCGATCGAGGCCAGGCCGAGCCGCTGCGCGGTCTCGGTGAAGCCGGCCCGGGTCCGGTGGGCGTACCCGGTGTCGCGGTCGTAGACCACCGCCGGGGCACCGAGCAGCGCGACCCGTTGGTGCCCGAGCCGGGCCAGGTGTTCCACGCACACCTGACCGGCCTGGTAGAAGTCGAGGTCGACGCAGGTCAGGCCGGTGGCGTCGGCGGGGAAGCCGATCAGCACGCTGGGTCGCTCCAACTCGCGCAGCAGCGGCACCCGCGGGTCGTGCATCTCCACGTCCATCAGGATCAGCCCGTCGACCATCGCGCTGGCCGCGATCCGGCGCAGCTCGGCCGGTCCCTCATCGGCGGTCATCAGCAGCACGTCGTGGTCGAACCGGCGGGCCGTGGTCACCACAGCGGTGGCGAACTGCATCAGCACCGGCAGGTGCATGCCCGAGCGCAGCGGCAGCACCAGCGCGATCACGTTCGCCCGCCGGCTGGCCAGTGCCCGCGCGCCCGCGTTCGGGTGGTAACCGAGCTTCCGTACGCTGGTCAGCACCCGTTCCCGGGTGGTCGCCGAGATGGCCCGCTTGCCGCTCAGGACGTACGACACGGTGCTCACCGCCACCCCGGCGTGCCGGGCCACGTCGGCGATGGTCACCATGTCCGGGCGTTTCGGTACGAGGTTCGGATCGGACACTAAACGCCTCCAGCATCAGCCACGGACCGTTGACCGATCGTCGCGCTGACGAAGTTCAACCAGCTCACGGTAACGCCTGGTACGTCGAATAGCAGGTACAGGTCCCGTACTCCGGTCGCCTCGGTCCGCTGCCAGCCACCGGTGACCTCGGCCCAGTCCCGTGGTTGGAGCGCGGCCGGGTCGTACAGGCCCATCGCCGGGACCGGGATCGCGCCCACCACCGGCCCGTCGACCGGGTCGTCGAGCCGCAGCGTGAGCCCGGCCGGGTGCGGGCCCGATTCGGGCACGTGCGGGGGCGGGCTGGCGATCCGGGCGGTCACGCCGGCCACACCCGTGCCGAAGTCGACCCCGGCGAACCGCAGCCAGGCGCCCGCCTCGATCGCCTCCACCGCGTCGCCGAGCCCGCCGTCGGGCACCGCCACGATCCCGGCGTACTCGTCGTGGGCGGCGGCGCGCAGCGGGCCGTGCCGCAGGTCCCGGGGACCGATCCGCTCGCCGCGTACGGTCAGCGTGGTGCTGGCCAGGATGTCCCGGCTCGACCGTCCGGTCCAGACGGTGTGCCGGGCCCGCTCGACCACGTACCGGTCCCCGGTGACGTCCCAGTGCGCCAGGTCGGCGGCGCGCAGCGGGAGACGTACGGTGGTGGTCTCACCGGGGGCGAGGGTGACCCGGGCGAAGCCGCGCAACTGGCGCAGCGGCTGCTTCACCCGCGACTGCCGCTGCCGGGTGTAGAGCTGCACCACCTCCACGCCGGGCCGCCGGCCGGTGTTGGTCACCTCGACGCTGACCTCGACGGTGCCGTCCGGGTCCACCTCGTCGGTGTCGCACCGCAGATCGGTGTGGGCGAACGTGGTGTAACTCAGCCCGTGTCCGAACGGGTAGAGCGGATCGCCCCGGTAGTAGAGGTAGGTCGCGTCGCTGTTGATCACGTCGTAGTCGAACAGGTCGGGCAGTTCGGTCACGGCGCGGTACCAGGTCTGGGTCAGCCGCCCGCCGGGGTCGGTGTCGCCGCAGAGTACGGCGGCCAGCGCGTGCCCGTACTCCTGGCCGCCGTGGGCCGACCAGAGTACGGCCGGCAGGTGCTCGTCGGCCCAGTTGACCGCGTACGGGTACCCGCTGGTCAGCACGAGCACCGTACCCGGATTCGCCGCGTGTACGGCGCGCAGCAGCGCCTCCTGCGCGCGGGGCAGGGCCAGGTCCACCCGGTCCTCGGTTTCCCGCCCGTTGACCATCGGGTGGTTGCCGAGCACCACCACCGCCACCTGCGCCTGCGCCGCGATCGCCGCCGCGGTGGCCGCGCCGTCCTCGATCGTCTCGACGGTGAAGGCGGTCGCCCCGGCGGCGTCGGGCGCGTCGGCGCGCAGCACCCCGTCCGGGCCGACGGTGACGAACCGTTCACCGGCCACGTGCCAGAGCAGGGTCGTCCCGTCGTCCCGCTCGACCAGCCGGAACGTCTCGCGTACCAGCCAGCCGCCGGGGCCCGGCCGGTCGTTGACCAGCGCACCGGTACGGTCGCCACCGACGTGTCGACCGTTGGCCACCGCGCGCAGTGCGACCAGGTCCCGGCCCCAGTCGTACACCTCGAACCAGCTCGCGGGGGCGGCGTCGGGGCGTACCCGCAGCGGGGCGCCGTCGGCTTCGGTGCCGGCGTGCACGTAACCGGCGTCCGGGCCGGTCATCCGCAGCGCGATCCGGTCCACGCCCGGGTGGTACGTCACCCCGGCGCCGAGCCGTTCGGTGAGCCCGTCGCGCGCGGTCACCGCGTACGGCAGGGTGCCGCTGTACCAGTCGACGTGCAGGGTGCCGGCGAGTGGGCCGAGCACCGCGACCCGGCCGGTCCGGTTCGGGTCGAGCGGGAGCAGCCCGTTGTTGCGCAGCAGCACGAACGACTGCTCGGCGGCCTGCCGGGCCAGCCGCCGGTGCGCCGCGCAGTCGACCACCTCGGCACCGATCCGGGTGTACGGGTTGCGAGCGGGCGGGTCGAACTCGCCCAGCCGGAACCGGATGGTGAGCAGCCGCCGGACCGCGTCGTCCAGGTCGGACTCGACCAGCAGCCCCCGGCGCAGCGCCTCGGTGAAGCGCCAGCGCGACGGTGCCCCGTCGGTGTCGTCCTCGGTGACGTTGTCGACCCCGGCCCGCAGCGCGGCGGCGTAACCGCTCGGGTGGTCGGGCAGGTAGCCCTGGGCACCGGCCAGGTTGGTCACCGCGCCCGCGTCGCCGACCACGATGATCTCGCCGGGCGCGCTGGCGCGCAGTTCCCGGTGCAGCAGTGGGCTCAGATGCGCCGGCCGCCCGTTGACCAGGTTGTACGACGCCATCACGGCCACCGCCGCGTCGGCCGCGAGCGGCGCCCGGAACGCCGGCAGTTCGTACTCGTGCAGCACCCTCGGGGGCAGGTTGCTGGAGCGCAGGCAGCGGTCGGTTTCGTTGTTGTAGCCGAGGAAGTGTTTCAGGGTCGGTGCGGTCTTGAGGTAGTCCGGGTGGTCCCCGCGCAGTCCGCTGGCGTACGCCGTGCCGAGCAGACCGGTCAGCCAGGGATCTTCGGCGTAGCCCTCCTCGTTGCGCCCCCAGCGGGGGTCGCGCAGCGGGTTCACCACCGGTGCCCAGACGTTGAGCCCGATCCGGGCCGGGTCCTGGCGGTGCCGGGCGCGTACCTCGTCGCCGACCGCGTCCCCGACGGCCCGCAGCAACTCCGGGTGCCAGCTACTGGCCAGCCCGAGGGCCTGGGGGAAGACGGTGGCCGGGCCGAGCCAGGCCAGCCCGTGCAGGGCTTCGGTGCCGGTGCGGAAGGTGTCGATGCCGAGCCGGGGGATCGGCGCCTGGTACTGGTGCAGCAGCCCGATCTTCTCGTCCTGGGTGAGCTGCCCGAGCAGGTCGGCGACCCGGTCCGCGAGCGGTCGGTCGGGGTCGCGGAAGCCCCGGCCGGCGTCGCGCCGGGTGGCGACACCGGCCAGGTCAGCGGGGATCCGCAGCCCGGCCGGGCTTTCCGGGACCGACGGGCTGGGCAGGTCGGCGGGATCGGGCAGGATCGCCGGTCCGGTCGGTTCGTCTGCGGCGGGGGGTGCGCACACGGGTAGGGCCTCGCGCATGGTCGGCTGGCGCATGTCGATCACCTTTCGTGATCTGCGGGCGGATCCACCGGCGCGGGCGGGCGGAACGCCTCGAAGACCTCGGTTCGCGCATGGTGGGGTGGCGGTGGGTGGTTCGGCCGCCAGCCCGGGAAGCTCGAAGCGCTTCGACGACCGTGAAAAGGTAGGCCTCACCGGTACGCCGGACGCCGGGGCGTGGTGGCAAGGCACCTTCGAGGCTTCCACCCGTCGCCGGGCCGGTCAAGGGATGACGTCGGTCGATTTGATACCGGCCGGTCCATTCCCGTTCGGCCCGCCGTCGCCGCAGGTGCCGAGGCGGGTCAGAGCGGCGGGGCGGTGGGTAGCCGGCCGGCGTCGACCATGGCCAGGGCGCGGGCCGCGCCGCCGACCGCGGCCGCACCCGGTCCGAGGGCGGAGGCGGCCAGCCGGGTACCTCCGGCGTCCGGTGCCACCGTACGGGCGGCAAGCTCGGTCTCGGCGGCCGGCAGCAGCCACGGGGCGAGCGTGACGAAGTAGCCGCCGAGCAGCACCACCTCGGGGTTGACCAGGTTGCCGAGCACCGCTATCCCGTGGCCGAGGTGCCGACCGGCCTCGGTGAGCGTGTCCAGCGCCAGCCGGTCGCCCTGCCGGGCGCGGCTGCGGATCCGTTCCACCTCGGGCGCGTAGTCGGTGAGCGGACCGTCCGGTGTGGTGTCCGGCAGCACCCGGCGGATCAGGGCCGGGATGCCGGCCAGCGCCTCCAGACAGCCGCGCCGGCCGCAGGAGCAGACCGGACCGGTCGGGTCGAGGCAGAGGTGGCCGATCTCGCCCGCGAAACCGCGGCCGCCGCGCAGCAGCCGGCCGTCGGCCACCACCCCGGCGCCGATGCCGGCACTGGCGGTGAGGTGGACCAGGTTGGCGGTGCCGGCGTACGGGCCGTGCCGGTGCTCGGCCAGCGCGGCCAGGTTCGCGTCGTTGTCGACCACCACCTCGAACGCCGGCTCTCGCAGCGCCCGGCGCAGGTCGGCGCCGAGGGTCAGGTCCCGCCAGCCCAGGCTCGGCGCGATCCGGACCGTACCCGCCGCGTCGATCAGTCCCGGTACGCCGACCGTGAGCCCGAGGATGGCGCGTCCCTGGCCGGTGAGCCGGTTGACCGCCCGTCCGGCCAGGGTGGCGATCGAGCTGACCGCCCGGGTACCGATGCCGCCGGAGCCGGCGAAGGCACGGCGCCAGCTCAGCAGTTCGGTTCCGCCGAGGTCGACCGCGACCACGGTGAGCTGGTCGGCGCCGACCTCGATGCCGATCGCCGCGTACGGCTCGCCGTCGAGGACCAGCATGGTCGCGGGACGGCCGATCCGGTTCTCGGTGAGGCCGGTCTCGCGCAGCAGTCGCCGGTCGATGAGGTCGGCGACCAGACTGGACACGGTTGCCTTGTTGAGCCCGGTCGAGGCGGCTATGTCCGCGCGCGAGCAGGGCGCGTGCGCGCGTACGTAACGCAGCACGACGGCGAGGTTGGTGGCCCGTACGTCGGCGAGGTCGGCCGGCTCGGCACCGGTCTGCATCGTGATCAAAGTCTTTCCGCTCCCCGCGTACTGGTGGTGTAGGGAAGGGCCCCTTGTTATCGCTATTTGTAGCGGAAGGGGCCCCTGCGAACACCTGGCGTGCCGCCGGTGACTCCCTTGTGGCAGCGGTCACCGTCGATTAACTTAGTTTAGTCACCCGACGAAATAACTCTACCTGTGCGTCGCTGCGCCGCACACCCCACCGATTGAAGGGAGCGTGGCGTGGATCCAACGCATCCGAGCGGGGCCACCGACCGTCGCCGATTCCTCGCCCTGTTCGGCCTCGGCACCGCCGCACTGGCCAGTGGTGGCCTGCTCACCGGTTGCAGCAAGGAGGCCGGCAGCCGGGGCAGCGCCACCAAGGCCGACGCGGTCAAGGGCGTACTGCCGAACTATCGAGCGGTCGACCTGATCAAGCCGGACATCCCCGGCCAGGGGCCGATCCCGCAGGGCTTCCTGACCTACCCCCGCGAACTGGTGGTCTCGGTGCCGGACAAACCCGGTGCCGGCGGACCGGAGATCAAGACGATGTCGCCGTGGTGGGGCCCGACACCGCCCGCGCTGGGCCGCAACTCCTATCTGGACGCGGTCAACGCCCAGCTCGGCGTCACCGTCAACCCGAGTTTGCAGGACGGCAACACCTACTCCGACAAGCTCAGCGCGGTGCTCGGCGCGCGGGACGTACCGGACCTGCTGGTCGGGCCGAACTGGGAAATCGACAAGATCTCCCGGTTCTCGGACGCGGTGAAGGCACTGTTCGAGGACCTGACCGACTACCTCAAGGGCGACGCGGTGCACGCGTACCCGAATCTGGCCGCGCTCTCCACCGGCGCCTGGGAGTACGCGGCCTGGGGTGGGCGGCTCTACTCCGTACCGTTCCCGACCGACGGCCCGTTCGCGTTTGCCATGTTCCACCGCAAGGACCTCACCGACGCTGCCGGTGTCGGCGCGCCGACCAGCACCGACGAGCTGTACGAGTTCGGCAAGAAGATGACCCGAGCGGACCGGGGCGTCTGGGCGTTCGGCAGCGTCTTCTCCATGGTGCAGCAGTATTTCGGCTGCCCCGGCCTGCAGAACGGCTGGCGGCGCAAGCCCGACGGCGGCCTGGTCTACAAGTACGAGCTGCCCGAGTACCGGGCCGCGCTGGAGTTCACCGCCCGGCTGTTCGGCGAGGGACTGGTGCACCCGGACACGGTGGCCACCAAGGGCGCCGACGAGAAGCAGCTCTTCAACGGCGGCAAGATCCTGATGTACCAGGACGGGCTGGGCGCCTGGCAGGGCATGCAGGGCGAGCAGGTCAAGGTGACCCCGACCTTCGACATGCAGCCGATACCGGTGTTCGGCGCGGGCGCCACCAAACCGGTGATCTGGGGCAGCGAGAAGCCGATCTTCTTCACCTTCGTCAAGAAGGGGCTGGGCAAGGCGCGTACGGAGGAGATCCTGCGGGTGCTCAACTGGGGCGCCGCCCCGTTCGGCAGCCGCGAGTACGAGCTGCGCGAGTACGGCGTGGAGGGCAGGCACTTCACCCGCGCGGCCGACGGCAGCCCGATCCCCACCGAACTGGGCCGCAAGGAGAAGGCCTCCCAGTACGACTATCTCGGCGGCAGGGTGCCGGTCAAGGTACGCAGCGGCGACACCCCGAACTACGTGCAGGACTACCTCGGCTACCACCGGGCGACGATCACCCACCTGGAACCGGACCTGTTCGCCGGGATCAAGCTCGAACTGCCGGCGAACTACTCGAAGGTGCTGGTGCCCAGCGAAGACAAGATCAACGACATCCTCCGTGGCCGCCGGCCGATCGGCGACCTCGACCAGGTGGCCAGGGAGTTCCGGTCCGGTGGCGGGGACGAGGGGCGGGCCTTCCTGGAACAGGCCCTGGCCGACAACGGCAGATGAGCACCGACGAGAAGGTGACCGACCAGCGGAAGCGGCCGGGTCGGCGCGGCCTCGCCGACCGGCTGCGCCGGGACTGGCCGCTGCTGGTGATGGCCGCGCCGGCCGCGCTGCTGCTGCTGGTCTTCCACTACCTGCCGACGCTGGGCAACGTGATCGCCTTCCAGGACTACAACCCGTTCCTGGGCGACGACCCGCTGGACGCGTTCGTCCACAGCGAGTGGATCGGCTTCGGCAACTTCGAGACGCTCTTCCGCGACCCCGCGTTCTGGGACGCGGTCCGCAACACCCTGACCATCACCGCGTTTCAACTCGTCTTCTTCTTCCCACTGCCGATCCTGCTGGCGATCCTGCTCAACAGCGTGGTCTCCGGCCGGGTACGCGGCTTCGTACAGAGCGTGGTGTACCTGCCGCACTTCTTCAGCTGGGTGCTGGTGGTCACCTTCTTCGTGCAGATGCTCGGCGGTGCCGGCCTGCTCGCACAGGAGTTGCGCCAGGCCGGGCTCCAGCCGTGGGACGTGATGACCGACCCGGACACGTTCATGGTGCTGGTCACCGCCGAGGCCGTGTGGAAGGACGCCGGCTGGGGCGCGATCGTCTTCCTGGCCGCGCTGTCGGCGATCGACCAGAACCTGTACGAGGCTGCCGCCGCCGACGGCGCGGGCCGGTGGCGGCGGCTCTGGCACATCACCCTGCCCGGACTGCGACCGGTGATCATCCTGCTGCTGATCATGCGGCTCGGTGACGCGCTGTCGGTCGGCTTCGAGCAGTTCATCCTGCAGCGGGAGGCGGTCGGCCGGCAGGCCGCCGAGGTGCTCGACACCTTCGTCTACTACCAGGCGATCGTGCCCCAGCAGTGGGGCCTGGGAGCGGCGGCCGGCCTGTTCAAGGCCGCCGTCGGGCTGATCCTGATCCTGGCCGCGAACTCCGCCGCGCACCGGCTCGGCGAGCAGGGGGTGTACGCGAAATCATGAGCATCACGTCGACACGGCACAGTGGACCGGCGCGGGTCGAGCCGCCGCGCGGGGAGCGGTCCCGCCGCAGACGGGACCAGTGGCAGCGGGAGCGGTGGCGGCGGGAGCGGGAGCGCCGGCCGGCCTGGGCGGAGCCGCCGACCCCGATCGGCCGGTTCGGCAAGGGCGTGCTGCTCACGCTGCTGGTGCTGGCCGTACTCGGGCCGATCTGGGCGGTGGTGGTGACCAGCCTCGCCTCCCGGGGCACGATCAACGAGGCGGGCGGGATCGTGCTCGTGCCCCGCGAGATCGACATTTCGGCGTACGTGACGATCTTCTCCGGTGGCACGGTCACCCAGGCGGTCTGGATCAGCACCCTGGTCACCGTCGCCGGCACCACGGTCAGCCTGGTGCTGACCGTGCTCGCCGCGTACGGGCTGTCCCGGCCGGACTCGCTGGCGCACCGGCCGCTGCTCTTCTTCTTCCTGCTGACCTTCCTGATCTTCCCCGGCCTGGTGCCGAGTTACCTGGTGGTCACCGGGCTGGGCCTGAAGAACAGCCTCTGGTCGCTGATCCTGCCCAGTGCGATCAGCGTGTTCAACCTGGTGGTGATCCGCGCCTTCTTCATGAACGTGCCGGGAGAGTTGGTGGACAGCGCCCGGATCGACGGGGCTGGGGAGTTCCGCATCCTGACCCGGATCATGCTGCCGCTGTCCCGGGCGGTGGTGGCCGTGGTCGGGCTGTTCTACGCCGTCGGCTACTGGAACTCGTACTTCAACGCGGTGCTCTACCTGGACGACAACGACAAGTTCCCGATCCAGCGGGTGTTGCAGAGCTACCTGCTCGCCGGCCAGTCCCCGCACGTCACCGGCAGCGTGCCGAACCTGCCGGGGATCAGCGCGTACCCGCCGACGTTGGCGATCAAGATGGCGGTGGTGGTGGTCACCGTGATCCCGGCGGTGGTGGTCTACCCGTTCGTGCAGCGCCACTTCACCAAGGGCGTGCTCACCGGTGCGGTCAAGGGCTGACCGGGAGGTTCCGGGTCGGGGCGGCGGGTGGGGCGGGGCGCCCCCCACCTGGGCACCCCGCCGGACCCGTGCCCGCGGGGTCCCAGCCGCCGAAACTCACCCCGTGGGCAGTGGGCCGACCGGCGAGCCGGTCTGTTCGGTCCACTCGCACCGCCGAGCGGCCTGCCCCCTAGTTTCTTTGGTTTCCAAACAAACTGTCAATGGTTTGACGACCATCAAAGCCTGGAACTGGCAATCCCGGAGTTGTCGCGGCCTTTGTTCGGTGTCCAATTTGGTGGGAAGCTAAACAAAAGAACGGGTGGAGGTGAGCGGATTGCGGTGGCCGAAGGGGATCGACGGGCTCTGTTACGGCGGCGACTACAACCCGGAGCAGTGGCCGCCGGAGGTCTGGGCGCAGGACGTGGCACTGATGCGGCAGGCCCGGGTCAACCTGGTCACCGTCGGCGTGTTCGCCTGGTCCCGGCTCGAACCGCAGCCCGGCCGGTACGGCTTCGACTGGTTGGACCGGGTGCTGGACCTGCTGCACGACGGTGGGGTCCGAGTCGCGCTGGCCACCCCGACCGCGTCGCCGCCGCCGTGGTTCTCGCTGGCCCATCCCGACGCGCTGCCGGTCACCTCGACCGGCGTACGGCTGCACCACGGCAGTCGGGACACGTACTGCGCGAGTGCACCGGCCTACCGCACGGCCGCCCTGGCGATCACCGCCGCACTCGCCGAGCGCTACCGGGACCACCCCGCACTCGCGCTGTGGCACGTGCACAACGAGTACGGCACCACCTGCCACTGTCCGTACGCGACGGAGGCGTTCCGGCGCTGGTTGCGGGACCGCCACCACGACCTGGACCGGCTCAACGACGCCTGGAGCACGAGCTTCTGGAGCCAGCACTACACCGACTGGGCGCAGATCTCGACACCCCGCGCCACCCAGTACCTGGCCAACCCGGCCCAGTTGCTGGACTTCCGCCGGTTCTGCTCCGACGAACTGCTCACCGCGTACGCCGAGCAGCGTGACCTGCTCCGGGCCGCGACGCCGGACGTGCCGGTGACCACCAACTACGTCTTCGGGAACTGGGTGCCGGTCGACCACGCCCGCTGGTCGAGCGAGGTGGACCTGGTCGCGATCGACCACTACCCGTCCGCCGCCGACCGTGGCGCGGAGGAGCAGATCGCCTTCGCCGCCGACCTGGCCCGATCGTGGGCTCGGCGAGTCCCGCCCACGCACCCCGCCGAACCCGACTTCGGCGGACCGGGCTGGTTGCTGATGGAGAGTGCGCCGAACCTGATCTACACGCCGGGGCGGATGCACAGCCGGGAGCCGGGGCGGCTGGCCCGCAACAGCCTCGCGTACGTGGCCCGAGGGTCGCGCGGTGCGATGTTCTTCCAGTGGCGGGCGCCGGCCGGTGGCGCGGAGCGTTTCCACTCGGCGCTGGTGCCGCACGCCGGGCCGGACAGCCGGGTGTTCCGGGAGACCGTCGAGCTGGGCCGCGTGCTGGGCGAGTTGTCCGTGGTGCGGGCCGGGGTGGTCGAGGCGCCGGTGGCGATCGGCTGGGACGCCGAGTGCTGGTGGGCGCTGGACGGCCCCGGACTGCCCGCCGACCGGCTCGACTATCTCGACGAGGTGCGTACGGCACACCGGCTGCTGTGGCAGGCCGGCTTCGGCACCGACTTCGTCGGCCCGGACCAGCTCGATTCGGGCGGTGGTCCGGACCTGCTCGTCCCGGCCGGTGGCCCGGACCAGCCCGCCCCAACTGGTGGCGGTGTTCCGCTGGCCGGCTACCACGTGCTCGTGCTGCCCGCTCTCTATCTCGTCTCGGACGCCGCCGCGGCCCGGATACGGGACTGGGTGGCGGCCGGTGGCCACCTGGTGGTGAGTTATCTCAGCGGGATCGCCGACGAGCACGGCCGGGTCCGGCTGGGCGGTTACCCGGGCGCGTTCCGGGACGTGCTCGGCGTCCGGGTGGAGGAGTTCCATCCGCTCGCCGACAACGAGCGGTATCCCCTCGTCGGCGTCGAGCCCGTCGACACGACCGGCGAGGAAAACACGGATCCGACCGGTCGACTGTGGACCGAAACCGTACGCCTGGCCGGGGCGCGGAGCGTGTTCGCGTACGGCGACGGTCGGCTGGCCGGTCAGCCGGCGGTGACCCGACACCGGTTCGGAGCCGGCGTGGCCTGGTACGTCTCCACCCGGCTCGACGACGCCGCGTACCGGCGGCTGTTGACCACCGCGGTGCTGGCCGCCGGGGCGACGCCGACCTGCCCGGGGGCGCCGGACGGGGTCGAGGCGGTCCGCCGCCGCTCGCCCGACGGCGCGAGCTGGCTCTTCCTGCTCAACCACGACCCCGACCCGCGATCCGTGCCCCTGCCTGGCACGCCGGACCGGTCGAGCGTGACGGGGAGCGGGACGGGGACAGGACACGGGACGGGGACAGGACACGGGACGGGGACGGGGAGCGTGGCGGGAACGGCGAAGGCGGTGGTCGTGCCGGGCGGCGGTTACCTGGTCCTGCGGGAGAACTGAAACCTTTAAATTCGGTTCGGTCTATCTTGTGGGTCGACGAAGCCTTGTCCTAGGCTCCAGGTGCGTTCGGAGCCTCCATCCTTCGTCGAATCGGCCGTTGAACTGATCCATTTCCCGGCCGTTTCCGCGTGGCGAGTCGAGCCGCCGGCCCTGGGCAGGCCGGCAGCACCCGTCCGGCCAGCCGGCCGGCGGCACCGCCGCGCACCCGTCCCTCACGGAGTAGAGATGCCCAGCTCACGACAACGCGTCCCCTACCGATCGGCGGGCCTGCGATCCCGCCGCACCGCACTGCTCGCCGCGGTCACCGCGGGCACACTCGCGGTCACCGGCTCCCTGACGGCGGTGGTCGCCTCGGCCGCCGCCGCCGGTTGCCGGGTCGACTACCAGGTCGCCAACCAGTGGCAGGGCGGGTTCGGCGCCAGCGTCACGATCACCAACCTCGGCGACCCGATCACCGCCTGGTCCCTCACCTGGTCGTACGCCGCCGGCCAGCAGGTGACCCAGGCCTGGAACGCCACGGTGACCCAGTCCGGCGCCCAGGTGACCGCCGTCAACGTCGGTTACAACGGGGCGGTGGCCACCAACGGCACCGTCTCGTTCGGCTTCAACGGCTCCTGGAACAACAGCAGCAACCCGGTGCCGGCGAGTTTCGCGGTGAACGGCACCACCTGCACCGGAGGCGTCACGCCGACCACCGGCCCGCCGCCGACCACACCGCCGACCGGGACACCGACCCCGACACCGACCGGCACCACGCCGGCACCGACCACCGACCCGCCGCCGACCACGCCGACCACCCCGCCGACGACGCCCCCGCCCGCGGCCGGGGCGAAGCAGGCCGAGGACCTGGACCGGGGGCTGGTCAGCGTCCGGTCCGGCAGCGCCAACCTGGTCTCCTGGCGACTGCTCGGCACCGAGGGCGCAGGCGTGTCGTTCAACCTCTACCGCGGTTCGACCAGGGTGAACGCCTCGCCGATCACCGGCGCGACGAACTACCTGGACAGCGGTGCCGCGGCCGGGTCGACCTACACCGTACGGGCGGTGGTGGGCGGGACCGAGCAGGCCGCGTCCGCCCCGGCACTCCAGTTCGCCAACGGCTACCTCGACGTACGGCTACAGGTGCCGCCGGGCGGGACCACACCGTCCGGGGAGGCGTACACGTACTCGGCCAACGACGCCTCGGTCGGTGACCTGGACGGCGACGGCCGGTACGAGATCGTGCTGAAGTGGGATCCGTCCAACGCCAAGGACAACTCACAGGCCGGGTACACCGGGAACGTCTTCGTCGACGCGTACACCCTGACCGGGACCCGGTTGTGGCGCATCGACCTGGGTCGCAACATCCGGGCCGGGGCGCACTACACCCAGTTCCAGGTGTACGACTACGACGGCGACGGTGATGCCGAGGTGGCGATGAAGACCGCCGACGGCACCCGCTCCGGCACCGGCCAGCTCATCGGCTCGTCCTCGGCCGACCACCGCAACGCAAGCGGGTACGTGCTCGCCGGCCCGGAGTACCTGACCATGTTCGACGGCCGGACCGGTGCGATCGCGTCCACGGTGGACTACCTGCCGGCTCGCGGCACGGTCTCGTCGTGGGGTGACAACTACGGCAACCGGGTGGACCGGTTCCTCGCCGGCACCGCGTACCTGGACGGGCAGCGGCCGTCGCTGATCATGTCGCGCGGC
The DNA here is from genome assembly GCF_040676775.1 of Micromonospora sp. NPDC049523. Classification (NCBI taxonomy): domain Bacteria; kingdom Bacillati; phylum Actinomycetota; class Actinomycetes; order Micromonosporales; family Micromonosporaceae; genus Micromonospora; species Micromonospora sp. NPDC049523. Next base: position 231,643 of record NZ_JBFAPP010000011.1, read on the forward strand.
TACTACACCCGTACGGTGATCGTGGCCTGGGACTTCCGCAACGGCAGCCTGACCCGGCGCTGGACGTTCGACTCCAACTCCGCCGGCAGCCAGTACGCCGGCCAGGGCAACCACAGCCTCGCGATCGCCGACGTGGACGCCGACGGCCGGGACGAGATCCTGTTCGGCGCGATGTGCGTCGACGACAACGGGAGCGTGCTCTGGAACACCGGGCACGGTCACGGCGACGCCGCGCACGTCGGTGACCTGGACCCGAGCCGGGCGGGGCTGGAGTATTTCAAGGTCAGCGAGGATGCCAGCAAGCCGTCGTCGTGGTTCGCGAACGCGCGTACCGGTCAGGTCCTCTGGTCCACGGGCGCGTCCGGGGACAACGGCCGGGGAGTGGCCGGGGACATCTACGCCGGCAGTGCGGGCGCGGAGTCGTGGTCGGCCGCGGTCGACGGGCTGCGCAGCCCGAGCGGGGCGAACATCGGCCGCAAGCCCTCGTCGACAAACTTCCTGGTCTGGTGGGACGGAGATCCGGTACGCGAACTGCTGGACGCCACCCGGATCGACAAGTACGGCACCTCGGGCGACACCCGGTTACTCACCGGCAGCGGGGTGGCCTCGAACAACGGCACCAAGTCCACGCCCGCGCTGTCGGCCGACATCCTCGGCGACTGGCGGGAGGAGGTGATCTGGCGGACGAGTGACAGTTCGGCGCTACGGATCTACAGCACGCCGACGACGACCAGCACCAGGATTCCGACGCTGATGCACGACCCGCAGTATCGGGTGGCGGTCGCCTGGCAGAACACCGCCTACAACCAGCCGCCGCATCCGAGCTTCTTCATCGGTTACGGGATGGCCACCCCGCCTCAGCCGAACATCTATCTGCGCTGAGGCCCAGTCGTACCGGACCGGGTAGGGGCCCACCCCACCCGGCCCGGTACGACACACACCGCGACATAACGCGACCCGTCCCGACCGCGCATGTCGAACCACCACCGGTAGTAACACTAGGCGGGGTTACGGGGCGTGCCGGTGACAGCCACGTGAAGATGCTGTTTCGTGGCCCCGGATCGCGGGGTGTTCCCGGTCACTTGTCGCGCCGCAGCCCGCCCGCGACGTGTTCGGCGATCAGCTCGAAGGAGCGGATCCGTTCGTCGACGTCGTAGACCATCGCGGTCAGCATCAGCTCGTCGGCCTGGGTCCGCTCCAGCAGTTCGGTGAGCTGCCTGCGTACGGTCTCCGGGCTGCCCATGGCCTGCCCCTGCATGCGTTCCCGGCTGAACTGCCGCTCCGCCTCCGTGAACGGGTACGCGGCGGCCTCCTCGGGGGTGGCCAGTGGTTCCGGACGTCCCGAGCGCAGACGCAGGAAGGAGAGCGCGGCGGGCCCGGACAGCCACTGGGCGTGCTCGTCGGTCTCCGCGCAGATCGCGTTCACCGCGACCATCGCGTACGGCTTGTCCAGCCATTGCGACGGGCGGAAGTTCTGCCGGTAGAGCGCGAGCGCCGGCAGGGTGTTGGTCGAGCTGAAATGGTGGGCGAAGGAGAACGGCAGGCCGAGCAGCCCGGCGAGCTGTGCGCTGAAGCCGCTGGAGCCGAGCAGCCAGACGGCGGGCATGTTCCCCCGGCCGGGGCTGGCGGTGATCGGACCGGGGCGGTCCCCGGTGAAGTAGTTGATCAGGTCGGCGAGCTCCTGCGGGAAGTTCTCCGCCGAGAGTCCCTCCATGGTGCGACGCAGTGCCAGCGCGGTCACCTGGTCGGTTCCCGGCGCCCGGCCGATGCCCAGGTCGATCCGGCCGGGGTGCAGCGCCTCCAGGGTGCCGAACTGTTCGGCGACCACCAGCGGTGCGTGGTTGGGCAGCATCACCCCGCCCGAACCGACCCGGATCGTCGAGGTGGCCGCGGCCAGGTGGGCGATCACCACGGGTGGGGCGCTGCTGGCGATGGCCGGCATGTTGTGGTGTTCGGCCACCCAGAAGCGCTGGTAGCCCAACTCCTCGGTCCGCCGCGCGAGGGCGGTGGTGTGCCGCAGGGCCTCACCGGCGGTGGTGCCGGCGGCGACCGGGGCAAGGTCAAGAACAGACATGGGTACGTCGATCACACAGTCGATCAACAGCCGGCCCGCCCAAATTGTTCCACTCGGGCGGATCGGGTGAGCTTGCCCACCGGAGTCTGCGCTGGCACGGTCGCCGCCCGCCCGCTGCCCGTCAGCCGATCAGGGTCCAGAGGTGTTGGGCGGAGGCCGACTCGAACTCACCCCGGGCGGCCTGCTGGGCCAACTCGTCGCGGCTGAGCCCCAGTTCGGCGAGCTGCCCGTCGACGAAACGGTTCCAGTCCTCGTCGGCCTGGCGCCGCTCCTGCTCGTCACCTGTCATGACTCGGACCCTACCGCCCCGGTACGACGGCCGGGCCGGGTGGTCGCGGGCGTGGGCGGCGACCCGACGGCCCGATGACATTGATCAAGGTATGTGCGGAATGGGCGAAGACATTGGATGTCTTCCTCTGCGGGACGAGATCGCCTCGCGTCTCGTCGTGGAGCGAGTGCTCGCCGTGTCCGTGGGAGCGTCGACGACCAGCGCTTTGTGGGTTTTGGTGGGGCTTGGCTGATCTTGAAGGGGTGGGATACCTCCGATGTCTAGGGCTGCAAAAGGTTGACAGAGTTGTTTCACGGTGTAAACATCGCCGTTATCTGAACTCGATGGAAATGGATTCGAGTAACTCGAATGAGGAGCGGAAGAAAATCGTCCAGCGTCGATAAGGCATTCGAGCTGATCGGCGCGGTTTCCGAGGCTGGCGGGGCCGGACTGACCCTGGGTGAGCTTGCCGCGGAAGCCGGTATCGCGCTGAGCACCACCCACCGGTACACCACCTCGCTGCTGGAACTCGGCGTGTTCGAACGGGATCCGGCCGGCGCCTTCCACCTCGGCGTCACCCTCATCGCGCTCGCCGGGCAGTACCTCGAAGAGGACGGTCTGCGCGCCGCGGCCCGCCCGTACCTGGTCGAACTGGTCGAGTTGAGCGGGGAGACGGTGCACCTGGGCATCCCGGTCGGCAACCACATCGTCTACGTGGACAAGGTGGAGAGCGCCAAGTCCGTACGGCTGGTCTCCCGGATCGGCAGCCGGGTGGCGATGCACAGCACCTCGATGGGCAAGGCCGTACTCGCCGCACTCGACGAGCGGCGGCGCGCGGAGATCCTCACCGGTCCGCTGCCGCTGCGTACCGGCAGGACGCTGACCGGTGCGGCGCTGAGCACCGAACTCGATCTCGTCCGAGCCCGCGGCTTCGCGATCGACGACGAGGAGAACGAGGAGGGTGTGCGCTGTTTCGGCCTGCCGATCCTGAGCGCCTCCGGCCAGCCGGTCGGCGCATTCAGCGTCTCGGCTCCCGCGCACCGGTTCAGCATCGACGACTGCCATCGCCTCGCCCCGACCGCACTGGCCATGGCGGTCAATATCGGTCGACGGATCGGCTATCCGGCGCATCGCCGTCGTCCCCCGCCGGAAAACCACACCCGACCGGAGCGCCCGAGCATCAGCGGACAGGTCCGCTGACCCAACCAAGGAGTGGAACGGATGTCCGCCGTCACATCGTCAACTGGTTCCGCCCCGTCCACCGAAGCCGTCCCGCCGGCCGAGTCGGTCATCACCGTGCACAACCCGGGCACCGGTGCGCTGCTCGGCGAGGTCGAGGCTGCCGGTGAGGAACGCGTACTGGCGGTGGTCGACGCCGCCCAGGCCGGTCAGCGGGCGATGGCCGCGCTGCCCGCGCACGAGCGGGCCGGACTGCTGCGCCGGATCGCCGAGCTGGTCGAGGCCGAGCAGGAGAGCCTGGCCCGGCTGCTCGCGGCCGAGAACGGCAAACCGCTGCCGCAGACCCGGGGCGAGATCGAGGCGGCGATCCGGATCTTCCGTGGCCACGCGGGCGAGGCGACCCGACTCTTCGGCCGGCAGATCCCGCTGGACGCCGTACCCGGAATGGAGCGGCACCTGGCGGTGACCGTGCGCGAACCGATCGGCGTGGTGGCCGCGCTGGTCCCGTTCAACTACCCGGTCGAGCTGTACGCGCACAAGGCGGCGGCCGCGCTCGCCGCCGGCAACGCCGTCGTGGTGCAGCCCCCCGCGCGCTGCCCGCTCAGCCTGGTCCGGATCGCCGAACTGGTCGAACTGGCCGGCGCGCCCCGGTACGCGCACCAGCTCGTCACCGGCGGGGTCCGGGTCTCCCAGCTCCTGGCCGAACTGCCCGGCATCGCGGCGGTGAGCCTCACCGGCAGCACCTCGGCCGGACGCGAGATCGCCCGGCGGGCCGCCGCCACCCTGAAGAAGGTCTTCCTCGAACTCGGCGGCAACGACGCGCTGATCGTCTGTGACGACGCGGACGTGGAGCAGGCCGCCCAGGCGGTGGTGCTCGGGCGACTGGCCCGCGGCAACGGCCAGATCTGCTGCGCGGTCAAGCGGGTCTACGTGCAGGACGGCGCGTACGACGCGTTCGTGGCGTCGCTGCTCGCGCAGACCGCCGAGCTGACCGTCGGCGACCAGTTGGTCGAGACGACCGACGTCGGTCCGCTGATCGCCGAGTCGGCCGCGGTGCAGGTCGAGGACGCGGTCGGCCGGCTCGTGCACGACGGCGCCCGGCTGGTTGCCGGCGGGGCCCGGCGCGGCGCCTTCGTCGACCCGACCGTGCTGGTCGACGTGCCGCCGGACAGTCCCGCCCTGGCCGCGGAGATCTTCGGCCCGGTGGCACCGGTGGCCCGGTTCGCCGACCCGTTCGACGCGGTGGCGATGGCGAACGAGTCGCCGTACGGGCTGCACGCCGCGGTGTTCACCCGGGACATCTCCCGCGCCTTCACCCTGGCCCGGCGGCTCGACGTCGGCGGGGTGCTGATCAACGGCTCGACCGCGGTACGGGCCGAGAACCTGCCGTTCGGCGGGACCAAGGACACCGGCGGCTACCGCGAGGGCGTGCACGACACTGCGCTGGACTTCACCCGGCAGAAGACCATCGTGGTGATGGAGGCCTTCGGATGAGCCTCGAACTGCGCGGGGTGCACAAGGACTACGGCGGCGTCGAGGTGCTGCACGGGGTCGACCTGGTGGGACAGCCGGGCGAGGTGCTGGCCGTGGTCGGCGCGAACGGCGCCGGCAAGTCCACCCTGATCAAGATCCTGGCCGGGGCGCAGCCGATGAGCGCGGGCGAGATGCGGCTCGACGGCGAGCGGGTCGAGCTGCGTTCGCCGCACGACGCGCACGACCACGGCATCCGTACGGTCTACCAGGAACTCAGCCTGGTGCCCGAACTGTCGGTCACGGAGAACCTGCTGATGGGGAACTTCCCCCGGCGGGCCGGCCTGATCGACTGGGCCGCCGCGCACCGCCGGGCCGGTGCGTTGCTCGACTCGATCGGCTTCGGCGCGATCAACCCCCGTACCGTCGCGGGCCGGCTCTCGGTGGCCCGGCAGCAGATGGTCGAGATCGCCAAGGCGCTGGTCGCCGAGCCGCGGGTGCTGGTGCTCGACGAGCCCTCCGCGGTGCTCGCCGGCAGCGACCTCGACTCGCTGTTCGCGCTGGTACGACGGCTGACCCGACGCGGTGTCCTGGTGGTGTACGTCTCGCACCGGCTGGCCGAGGTGATGGAACTCGCCAGCACCATCGTGGTGATCAAGGATGGTCGGGTGGTCGCCACGACCACCCCGGCGGACACCAGCGAGGACGAGCTGATCCGGCTGATGGCCGGGCGGCGACTGGCCCAGATCTACCCCGACCGGCGCGAGAGCAGGGGTGCGCCCCGGCTGACCGTCACCGGGCTCGGCCGGCCGGGCGAGTTCGCCGACGTCTCGTTCACCCTGCACGAGGGCGAGATCGTCGGCCTGTTCGGCCTGGTCGGCTCGGGTCGCAGCGAACTGGCCCGGTGCGTCTTCGGCGCCGAGCGGGCCGCGACCGGCGGGGTCCGGGTGGCGGGCGGGGGAGGGGACTTCCGTACCCCGGCGGAGGCGATCGCGGCCGGGGTCGCACTGGTCACCGAGGACCGCAAGCGCACCGGGTTGGTGCTCGACCTGACCGTACGGGACAACATCGCCCTGACCACGCTGCACCGGCACAGCCGGGTCGGCCTGGTCGACCGGGCCCGCCAGCGGCGGGACGTGACCACGATGGTCGACCGGCTCGGCATCCAGCCGGCGCACTGCGCGTCGATGGCGGTGGTCAATCTCAGCGGCGGCAACCAGCAGAAGGCGGTGCTGGCCAAGTGGCTGCTGGTCGGCCCGAGCGTACTCATCCTCGACGAACCGACCCGGGGCGTGGACATGGCCACCCGGGTGGAGATCTACCGCATCATCGACGACCTGGCCCGGTCCGGACTGAGCGTGCTGCTGATCTCCTCGGACCTGACCGAGGTGCTCGGCGCCAGCGACCGGGTGCTGGTGATGCGGCAGGGCCGGCTCACCGGCGAACTGGCCGCCGACCGGACCACCGAGGACGAGGTGCTCGCCTACGCGATCGGACCGGCCGCCGGCCGGATGGAGCAGACGCCCGTGACCGGGCACGAGGAGAGGGTATGACGGGGCAGCTCACCGACACCGCGCCGGGCACCGCCACCAGCGGGGGACCACGACGGCCGTTGCGACTGGTGGTCAACGGCCGGGACCGTACGGTCGAGGCGGTGCTCGGCACGCTCGTCGTCGCGCTGATCGTGGTCGCCGCCCTGACCTCCGACACCTTCTTCACCCAGACCAACCTGACCAACCTGCTCAAGCAGATGGTGACCACCGGGCTGCTCGCCTTCGGCATGCTGGTGGTCATCCTCACCGGCGGCATCGACCTCTCGGTCGGCTCGGTGGTCGCGTTTGCCGGCATCGTCACCGCCGGGCTGGTCTCGGGCCTGCCGATCCCGCTGGCGATGCTGGTCGGCATCCTGGCCGGGATCGGATTCGGGCTGGTCAACGGCACCCTGATCGCCCGGTTCGGGCTGGCGCCGTTCGTGGTGACGCTGGCCGCGCTAACCACCATCCGGGGGTTGGCCTTCGTCTACTCCGAGGTGCCGATCGCCCCGGACGACCCGGCGTTCTTCACCCTCGGTACGGCGATGGTCGGTCCGATCCCGCTGACCACGGTGATCATGCTGGTGGTCTTCGGCCTGGGCGGGGTCTTCCTGTCCCGTACCCCGGCCGGGCGGTCGATCATCGCGATCGGCGGCAACCCGGAGACCGTACGGCTCGCCGGCATCAACGTACGCCGGCACGTGATCCTTGCGTACACGATCAGCGGTGCCTGTGCCGGATTGGCCGGGGTGATCCTGGCCAGCCGGGTCGGCATCGCCCAGCCGAGCGTCGGTGTCGCCTTCGAACTGGACGCGATCGCCGCGTGCGTGATCGGCGGGGCGAGCCTGGCCGGCGGACGCGGTACGGCGAAGGCGACCCTCGGCGGTGTCCTCGTCCTCGCCTTGATCAACAACCTGCTGAACCTGTACGGCGTGCAGAGCTTCTGGCAGCAGGTCCTCAAGGGACTGATCATCATCGCGGTGATCCTGGTCCAGCGGGTCAACCGGGTACGCCCCTGACGCGGGGCGTGCCCACACCACCACCCCACCCACCACACCACGGGAGATGTTGGCATGAACCCGAAAAAGCTCAGCCGACTGCTGGTCACCGGCACCCTCGCCCTCGCCCTCGGCCTGACCGCGTGCTCCGATTCCGGCGGCTCCGGTGAGTCCGGCGGGGACGGCTCGTACACGATCGGCGTGGCGAACTTCATGCTGAGCGGGCCCTACTTCAGCGGCATGGACAAGGCCATCGCGGCCCAGGCGAAGAAGAAGGGGAACGTCGAGATCATCAGCACCGACGCGAACGGTGACGCGGCCAAGCTCGCCGCGAACGTCGAGGACCTGCTCAGCAAGAACGTCGACGCGGTGATCATCTCCGGCGGGCCGCTGGAGTCGGCCCCGGCGGCGCTCAACGCGATCAAGGCGGCGGGCAAGCCGGTGGTGCTGGTCGACCGGAAGTTCCAGACCGGCGAGTACACCAGTTGGATCGGCCCGGACAACAAGGCGATCGGCGTACAGAACGGGGAGTTCCTGGCCGAGAAGCTGCCCAGCGGCGGCAAGGTCGCCATCATCAAGGGCGGACCGGCCGACAACAGCATCGGGCTGGCCCGTACCGACGGGGTGAAGTCGGTGCTCGCCGGTAAGCCGGGGATCACCCTGGTCGAGGCGCCGGACTTCGGCAACTGGGGCTCTGACGGCGGGTTGACCGTGATGGAGAGCCTGCTCGCCACCAACGCCGACCTGGCCGCGGTGTTCTGCGAGAACGACGCGATGTGCCTGGGCGCGCAGCGGGCCATCGCCGACGCGGGCAAGGACAAGCAGATCATCATCGCCGGGGTGGACGGTCAGGCCGAGGCGTTGAAGGCCATTCTCGACGGCACGAACTACCTGGTCACCGGCCTGAACGACGCGGACATCATCGGCAGCCTGGGGCTGGACCGGGCGGTCGAGATCCTGGGCGGCACCAAGACCGAGAAGGACACCGTGGTCCCCTCGCCGAGGGTGACGAAGGAGAACGCGGCCCAGTTCCTCGACCCCAAGGGCGGTTTCTGAGCGGGGAGATCTCGGGGCTGGATGATCGCCGCTTCGGTTGACCGGTCCGCGCCTGGTGCGGGACCGGTCAACCGGGCGGGCGACTACAGCGAGAGGATCCGGGTGACCAGGGTCGCGACCGCGACGAGCAGGATCGTCGCCGGTGCACCGGCGCCCTTGGCGTCGCCGTTGCGTACGTGCGCGATGATCGCGCCGACGAAGTAGAGGACCACCCCGATGGCCGCCGCGACGCCGAGCGGCGCGAAGAAGATCCCGACGATCAGCCCGGCCGCGCCGATGATCTCGATGATCGCCAGCGGCGGGTACCAGGTGAGCGGGACCCCGGCGGCGGTCAGGCCCTTGACCACCGTCTCGTCCTTGGTCAGCTTGCCTCGGGCGGACATCAGGAGTGCAGCGGAGAGCAGGATCGCGAGGACGACGTAGGCGATGGACATGGTGCTCCCTGGGAGATGTGGGGGCTGTCGAGGCTGGGGGAGTTCGGGCGCCGAGGCGCGTTCGTCACCCTAGAGAGATCGTTGATCGATGTCAACGATCTGTTGTCCCTGACTATCTATTTTCCCGCACGATCGTCCCCGGGGTCGCTGCCGTCGATCGCCCGGCCTACCGGCCGGGAGCGGCCACCATCGCCCCGAGCAGGGCGGTCAGCGCAATGCTGGCGAACCCGACCCGCGTGTCACCGGCGCCGTACGGCAACCACAGGGTCCCGCCGTGCAGCAGGCCGCCGCAGGAGTAGACGACGTTCGGGACGTACCCGTCGCGTTCGCTGTCGTCGGGGCGCAGCAGCGCGCCCGGCAACTCGGCGACGACCCGTTCGGGGTGGGCCAGGTCGAGCAGCATCGCGCCGATGGCGTACTGGCGCATCGGGCCGACCCCGTGGGTGAGGACCAGCCAACCGGCCTCGGTCTCGATCGGTGAACCGCAGTTGCCGACCTGGATCAGCTCCCAGCCCCGGCGCGGGCCGTGCAACGGCACCGGGGACTGCCACCGGTTCTCGGCGTCCAGGGTGGACAAACCGATGGTCTCGCCGTCGGACCGGCACAACGCGAGCCGGCGACCGCCGACCGGACGAGGGAACAGCGCGATGCCCTTGTTCCGAGCGGCCGGCCCACGCATCGGGGTCACCTCGAAGTGCCGCAGGTCGTCGCTGTCCAGCATCCGCGCGGCGATGTCGCGGCCGTCGTACGCGGTGTAGGTGGCCCGGTACGCCGACTCGCCGTTGTCGTCGACCCACCGTACGAAACGGGCGTCTTCCATCCCGTTGCACTCGGCCGGGGTCGCCGGCCACAGCACTCGCTGGTGCAGCGGCACCTCGGCGGGAAACGTGATGGCGTAACCGGCGGAGATCGTACGGCGAAGCTGTTCGAGGGTGCGGTGTGCGGTGGCACGGGTGAGCAGGTCGATCGGCAACTGCCCCAGCGCCCGTTCGAAGGCGTCGTCGTCGAACCGCTCGGTCAGGCAACCCAGTACGGTGGCCGACACCTCGTTGTCCCAGCCCTCCTCGGCCAGCCCCGCGGCGAGCAGGTCCCGCCGATGCAGAGCGCCGGTACGCCGCCCGGTGAGCAGGGGTCCGTCCCGGTCCGCGACACCGAGGCGGGAACCCGGCCCGAGTACGGCACTGGCGAACCCGATCGAGGACAGGTGCCCCTCGCCGATCTGCCGCAGGCTGACGGCCGTACGCAGCTCACCGGGGGCGAGGCCGGTCTGGTCCGGGTGCACGACCATCGACGGGTTGCACAGGGCGGCGGCCTCCACCGCGTACTCGTGGGAGAAGTAGGCGCCGACCAGCAGGCGGGCCTCGGGTGACAGCTCGCTGGTCCGCGGCACCCGGTGGTGGACCAGGTCGTAGTGGTGCCGGAAGGTGGCCTCGAGGTCGTGGTGCCGGCCGGCGAAGCCGCGCAGGGTCTGCCGGAGCAGGGCGCCGGTCTCCTCGTCGCCGAGGTCGGCGATCCGTTCGATCAGGGCGTGCGCGCGGGTCCGGGCGAGGACCGCGTCCTCGCCCGGCACGAAGAGCTTCACGATCACCCGGCGCGGATCCGGGTCCAGCGTCGGGCCGACCCGGACAGCCAGGTCCGGCGGGGGACGGGTGGCGTCGGTCATGGCCGCCCTCGCGCGTGTTGCAGGGTGGAGACGAGGGCCAGGGTCGACTCGGCGCCCTGGTTGCGGTTGGGCCCGTGCGGGGTCAGGCCGTCGTATCCGCCGCCGGTGGCCGGGTCCCACATCGCGGTGCCCACGTCGTTCTCGCCGAGGAACCAGGCGACCGACTGCCGTACGCCGAGCTGCCAGCCGGGGTCGCCGGTGGCCACGGCGGCGGTGGCGCAGGCGTCGGCGAGCGCGGCCACCTCGATCGGCTGCTGGTCGTGGCGCAGCCGGGGACGGTGGCGTTGCCAGCCGTCGACCGGGATGACCGACAGCCGACCGTGGCGTAGCTGCACCTCGCGCAACCAGGTCAGCATCGCCAGCCCGGTGGTGAGCAGGTCACCGTCGCCGCGAAGCTGACCGGCGGCGACGACCACCTCGGCGAGGGCGGCGTTGGCATAGGTCAACCGGGGGCGCGGCCACGGCCAGTCCGGGCTGTCCCCCGGCCCGCCGACCGAGGTGGCGGCGTCGTCGAGCAGCGCGGCCGCGAGGCGGTGGTCCGGATGGCCGCGCAACACCTCGGCGGCGCCGAGACCGGCGAACGCCATGGCATGCGGGGCGGGGGAGCGCAGGGCGGCGCCGAGGGTGAAGGCGACCAGTGCCTCCTCACGGATCCACGGCGCCGCACTGCGGGTCGCGGCGGTGCCCAGACCCCACAGCGCCCGGCCCCACCAGTCGCCGACCCCTGGCTCGTCGGTCCACCGCCGGTCGTGGCCGAGCCGGTTGTGGAAGGCGCCGTCGCCGGCCTGGGCGTGGGTCAGGAACGCCAGGTAGACCTCCGCGAGCCGGATAACGGCGGCGGGCGGTTCGGGTTCGCGGCTGGTGACCACCAGCCCGCGCGCGACGTCGTCGGTGCAGTAACCGTGCTGGCGGCGGGGGATCGCGTGCCGGGCATGCTCGAACAGGCCGGTGTCGTCGGTCAACCGGGCCAGGTGCGCGAAGCTGGGCGCCGGCACGCCGCCGGTCCGGGCGAGCGCGGTGACGTTCCGGTCGGCCGCCCCGCCGTTTCCGTCGTCGCCGCCGGGTCCGTCGGCACCCTCACCGGTGACGCGGGCGCCGCCGCCGATGACGCGTACGCCGGTCACGCCGGCACCGGCGGTGTCGCCAGGACCGGCGGGTTGGCCGTACGCAGCCCCGCCGCGAGCGCGGCGTAGCGGGCCGCCACCGCCGGCCACAGCAGGGTCGGAGCCACCGGGCCGGTCCGGCCGACGAGACTGTCGGACAGGCCGGGTTCGGTCAGGATCCGACGGATGGCGGTGGCCATCGCCGACGGGTCCTGATGGGGTACGAGCAGCCCGGGCCCGTCGGTGAGCAACTCCACCGCGTGCGGGAAGGGCGTCGCGACCACGGGTACGCCAGCGGCCACCGCCTCGATCAGGACCCCGGAGGTGACCTGCTCACGCGAGTCGTACGGCAGTACGACGACGTCGGCGGAACGGATCAGCCGGCTCAGCGCAGCCTCGTCGCGGTAGACGGGTTGGTAGCGGACGGCGTCGGCGATGCCCAGCAGCGCGCCGAGTCGTTGCAGGCTGGTCCGGTACTCCTCGCCGTGCTGTTCGAGCACCTTGGGATGGGTCTTGCCGGCGACCGTGTAGGACGGGGACGGGCTCAGGTCGCGCAACCGGGCGAGCGCCCGCAACGCCCACTCGATGCCCTTGCCCGGACCGATCAGCCCCCAGGTGAGCAGGTGTGGACGGGCCCGCGAGGTGGTGGACGCGCCGGTGTGGTCGCCGGCACCGTGCGGGATGACGGTGACCTTCGCGGGGTCGACCGCGTAACCGATGAGCAGCCGGTCCCGGGCGGTCTCGGTCATCGTGACCACCGCGCCGGCCGCCGCCACCACCTCCTCCAGCGTCGCCCGTTGCCCGGCGGTGGGCTGGGCCAGCACGGTGTGCAGGACCACGATGGGGGGCCGGTCGAGTGCACGCAGCAACGGCAGTACGGCCGAGCCGTCGGGTCCGGGGTAGATGCCGTACTCGTGTTGCACGATGGCGACGTCGAACGTGTTGAGCGCCTCGGTGGCGTCCTGCCAACCGGTGCCGCTGGACGGCGACCAGGTGTGTACGACGCCGGGGCCGGCGCGCTCGTCCTCGCCGCTGCTGATCACCCGTACGATCCCGCCGGGTCGCCCACCGGCGGTGAGCTGGGCGGACAGGGCGGAGTTGAAGGTGGCCAGTCCGCACTGGGTCGGCGGGTGGGTGCTGAGGAAACCGTAACTGGCGGCCATGGGGCGCCTTCCGGTCATCGGCTGCCGCCGCGTGGGCGGCGTCAGCCTCACGCGATAAGGGCGCTCACCCGACCAGCGTGTGTGGCGGGCGCAACGGGTGCACGACGACCGCCGCCTTCGCGGCTACGGGTCTGCCGGGCACCTGGCCGGACTCTTGGCGAGTTCCCGGCGGTCCGACGCTACCAGCGCCGGCTGTCAGTCGATCAGGACTCGGTAGACATCCAGGTAGTCCCGGACCATCCGGTCCACCCCGAAACGCTGCCGGGCGCGGTCCCGGCAGCCGGCCCGGTCGATCGCGGCGATCCGGTCGACGGCGGCGACGGCCTGGTCCACGGTCTGCACCAGGTAACCCGTCACCCCCTCGTCAACCACCTCCGGCATCGACCCGAGCCGGTACGCCACCACCGGGGTGCCGCACGCCATCGCCTCCACCACCGACAGCCCGAAGGGCTCGGCGAAGGCGATCGGGTGCAGCAGGGCGGCGGCGCCGCCGAGAATCTCGCCGCGCCGGTCGGGGCCGACCGCGCCGAGGAAGGTGACCTGCTCGCCGTCGACGTGCGGGGCGACCTGTTCGGCGTAGTACCGCTCGTCCTGGACGATGCCGCAGATGGTCAACGGTCGACCGGCCAACCGGGCGATCTCGATCGCGGTGTGGATGCCCTTGTCCGGATGTATCCGGCCGAAGGCGACCAGTCCGGGGCCGCCGTCCGGGGCGAACGGGAAGCCGTCGAGGTCGATGCCGTGCGGCACGGTCGCGACGTAGTCGAGACCGGGGAAGCGGTCGGCGTCGGAGATCGAGACGTACGCCGACTTCGCCCGCTCGTACGCCGGCAGGATGCCGGGGCCGGAGAAACCGTGGACCGTGGTGAGCATCGGGGCGCGACAGTGCCCGGCGAACGCCAGCGGCAGCCAGTCCAGGTGGTTGTGGACCAAGTCGAACTCACCCGAGCGGGTCAGCGCGTGGGCGACGTGCATCGCCTCCCACACCCGCCCGTCCAGGTCCGGGTCGTCGGCGTACCCGCGGGGGCACACCCCGTCGAGGGTGGCGGACGTGATCGAGTCGAGCGTGGCGAAGAGTGTCACGTCGACTCCCCGGGCATGAAGCCCCTCGGCGAGCAGGCCGGTCACCGTCTCCCACGGCCCGTAGTGGTGTGGTGGCGTACGCCATGCCACCGGCCCCAGCAGGGCCACCCTCACCTGGTCGGCTGGTCGGCGAACTCGGCCGGGTCGAGGTCGAGCGTGGAGAGCAGACCGGAGTTGCGGTCGATGTCGATCCGGTCGGGCATCTCCTTGTCGAGCCAGTCGGCCCGGTGGTGCTGGCCGCGGCGACGCAACGCCTCAAGGATCTTATCTTTGTCGATTTCCATGTCCCGCTCTCTGCACGCGCCTAGTCGGTCGAGAAACTGCCGATCGTGCTCCGGCTCGCGGGGCGCCGGATGGCCGCCGTCGACGCCCACCCGCCGGCTACGTTTTCCGGTCCTCGGGCGCGACGTCCCCGCCGCCCACTCCGGGCCGTCGAACGCGGCGACCGGGGTTGAATGAAAGAGAGCTCGCCGCCCGGTAGCAGTCCTGTCTGCGGCACGGCGATCACCACTCTACTCCGAACAGGCCGGCCCCACCCCGTACGCGGGTCCCCCGGGCCGTCCGTGGACCCGGCCCACGGGCGGCGTCTGCGGCGGGGAGGCAAGTCCGACATCCGGACGCACGGGAGCGCTACCGGGCAGGAGTAGGCTTCGGGTGTTGCCCTGGACTTCGGCGCCTCGGGTTTCGCGGACTCCGCACACCGCCGCCGAACGAAGGTCCCGCCATGACTCGGATTGTCAGTCCGGCGCGTTCGGCCGACGGCCGACCCACCAAACCGATCAACGGCCGGCGCCGCCCGCTGGCCCGTACCGGCACGCTGGCGCCCTGGATCGCCTCCGCGATCGCCGCGTTCGTGCTGCTCATGCTGATCTTCGTGCTGCAGAACGGCCAGGCGTCGCAGGTGCACTTCCTGGGCCTGAACGGGCAGTTGCCAATGGGTGTGGCGATGCTGTTGGCGGCCGTGGCCGGCGTACTGCTGGTTTCGATACCGGCCGTCGCCCGCCTCGTCCGGGCGCGGATGCTGGCCGGTCGAGTGGCCCCGGAGACCACCATCCCCGCCGAGCCGACCGGCCCGGTCGCGTGACCACCGTCGCGGACCGCAAGATCTGGACCTGCACCGAGGAAGCACCGCCAGCCCGAATCCGCCTCAGCACCTCCCGGTCCCGCCGGGAGATGCTCGACGGGAGTTGGTGGCCCGGCTCCCGCGACCCGGTACGGGAACTCACCAGCCTGGTCGCCGCGTTGACCGCCGAGCAGGTCGGCACCGTGGAGCGGGTCATGTTGCAGCCGACCGCATGGGACCGACATCCCCAACGGATCGGGATCGGCGACCGAGTGCTGCGGGTGGGCTGGTTCAGCACGCTCGACGCCGGTCTGGTCATCCTCACCGGACGGGGCGACCTCCGGATCGACCTGGCGGTCGTGCCACCACAGACCGCGTTCGCGGTCGCCACGGCGGCCATGCAGGCCGCTTCCCTGCCCGGCGCCGACATCCGGCCGCCGCAACAGCGGCACCCCGGTCCGCCGCTGTCGTCCCGAGCGGGCGAGGGCGGCAACGGCCATAATCAATCCCGGCGGGACTCCGCGACGCCGGCCCGCGCCTGAACCAGGCGAAGCAACACCGCGCCGGGTACGGGTCCACGCCGCAGCAGACGAGGACGGGACGTACCAACGGTGAACCTCGAACGGACCGGTCCGCAGACCGTGCAGGTCGGTTGCACGCTGACCCTCGACGTCACCGCGCCGGCCGGTGTGGTGCTCCAGATCGCGCCCGCCCGACCACCCGGCGGGGACCTCAGCGAACGCCTCGACATCGTCAACAACACCGTGCCGGTGACCGCCAGCGAGATCGCCGGACCGGTCGGCGGGCGCGCGCACCTGATCCGGGTACAGCCGGGCAAGCTGACCGTCGACTACCGGGCGACGGTGACCACCGCTGCCGCGACCACCGACCGGGTCGACGACGCGGCCCGGGTGGAGGCGTTGCGGCCGAGTCGCTACTGCCCCTCCGACCGGCTCGCCGGTTTCGCCCAGAGCCACTTCGGCGACCTACCGAGCGCCGGGCAGCGGGTACGGGCGATCACCGACTATGTCTGGCGGCACATCGCGTACGTCTCCGGGGCCAGCGGTCC
Source organism: Micromonospora sp. NPDC049523 (assembly GCF_040676775.1). Classification (NCBI taxonomy): domain Bacteria; kingdom Bacillati; phylum Actinomycetota; class Actinomycetes; order Micromonosporales; family Micromonosporaceae; genus Micromonospora; species Micromonospora sp. NPDC049523. Next base: position 247,798 of record NZ_JBFAPP010000011.1, read on the forward strand.
GACCACCGACGCGCTGGACACGCTGCTGGGCGGACAGGGCGTCTGCCGCGACTTCGCGCACCTGGTGGCCGCGCTGTGCCGGGCGGTCGACGTACCGGCGCGGATCGCCGCCGTCTACGCCCCCGGGCTGTCCCCGATGGACTTCCACGCCGTGGTGGAGACCGACATCGACGGCCGCTGGCAGGTCTGGGACGCCACCCGGCTGGCACCTCGGCAGAGCCTGGTACGCATCACCACCGGCCGGGACGCGGCCGACATCGCGTTCTGCACGGTGATCTCCGGTCGGCTCGACCTGGAGAGTCTGGAGATCAACGCGGTCTCCGGCGGCGACCTGTCGCTGGACGACCACGAAGGCTTGATCACCCTGGCCTGACCGGACCACCGCCACCGAACCACCGAACGGGAACGCTGCGACGGCTCGGCTGCCCGGTAAACGACGACGGGTGTCGCTAGGGTGTGGGTCGCCGAGAAGTTTTCACGATCTGTGGGGGGTAGCGCGGTGTCTCAGCCGTCGGATGTCGGGAACCTGGACGTGGAGTGGGCGCCTCCCGGGATCGACACCAGCCTGCCGCACTCCGCGCGGATGTACGACTACTGGATCGGCGGCAAGGACAACTTCGCCGCCGACCGGGCCATGGGTGACGCCTTCGCCGCCGCCATCCCGAGCATCCGCACCATGGCCCAGGAGAACCGGGCCTTCATGCACCGGGTGGTCCGTTACCTGACCGGCGAGGCGGGCATCCGCCAGTTCCTGGACATCGGCACCGGCATCCCCACCCGGCCGAACGTCCACGAGATCGCCCAGGCCATCGCCCCGCAGACCCGGGTGGCGTACGTGGACCACGATCCGATCGTGCTGGTGCACGCCCGCGCGCTGATGGTCAGCGGGACCGAGGGCGAGACCGTCTACCTCGACGCCGACCTGCGCGAGCCGGGGAAGATCCTCGCCGACCCGGACCTCACCGCCACGCTGGACCTGGAGCGCCCGGTGGGCCTGCTCCTGATCGCGATCCTGATGCTGATGGCCGACGAGGACGACCCGTGGGAGAAGGTCGCCACCCTGCTGGACGCGCTGCCCTCCGGCAGCTACGTCGCGATCACGCACCCCGGACTGGATTTCGACCCCGAGGCGATGGGCGGCATCGCGACCGCGGCGAACCAGGGCGGCATGACCCTGGTGCCACGGGTACGCGACGACGTGGCCCGGTTCTTCGCTGACTGGGAACTGGTCGAGCCGGGTGTCGTACCGGTGATGGCCTGGCATCCGGAGGGCACCCCGCCGGCCGACCCGAACGGTGCGTACTACTGGTCCGGCGTGGCCCGCAAGCGGTAGCCGTTGTCCCTGCCGCAGCCCGACCCTAGTCGCGGACGTCGATACCTGCCGTCCCCCGCGACTCCACCACGGACGGCCCCCCGGACGGCCCCGCGGACGGGTGCGCGGAACGCTCCGCGGACGGCTTCACAGCCGGCAGTGGTGGCTGCGGGCGGCGCAGGTAGCGGACCAGCTCGACGGTGATCGTGATGGTCAGGGCGATGCCGAGCCCGAGCAGCAGGCCCTTCACCGGATCGTGTTCGAACGCCATCCCGCCGAGGTAGCCGACCAACGCGGAGTAGACCGCCCAGGAGCCCGCGGCCAGGGCGTCGAAGAGGACGAAGGCGCGTCGCGGGTAGCCGACCGCGCCCATGGTCAGGGTGATCGCGGTACGGCCGCCGGGCACGTACCGGGCGACCACCAGCGCCAGGCCGCCTCGGCTGAGCAGCGCGGCACGCGCCCAGGCGAACGCGGCGTGCCGGCGGGTCCCGGCCGGCAGGCGGCTGTCCAGCCGCGCGCCGGAGGCACGGCCGATGGCGTACGAGACATGGTCGCCGACGAACGCACCGAGGGCGGCGACCACGATCACCGGCAGCAGGTCGGGCTCGCCGGTCGCGGCGAACACCCCGGCGGTGATCACCGCGGTCTCGCTCGGCACGACCGGGAAGAAGCCGTCGACCACCGCCACGGCGAAGATCGCCAGGTACACCCACGGCGAGGTCATGGTCTGCTGGAGCAGGTCGAGTACGGCGTCCATCATCGGTGCCCCGCCGGTCGGGTGTCGGCGCAGTTGTCGGTCATGTGACGACCCTCGCCGGAGTTCGGCGTCCACCGCATCCGACGGCGGTCAGCCGACGCCCCCCACGAAAGTAGGGGGTCACCGGCGACGATCGCAGCGAGCAGGGGTGGCCGAGCGGCGCCTACGCTGAGCCGGTGACGTACCACCGTCGGGCGCTCGCCCAGCTCCGCCACTGGTACACGTCGATCCGGGCACCCGGCGGTCACCACCGGCTGGTCCCGTACGCGTTGGCGGTCACGGTCTTCGTCTGCTCGCGGATGTCGGCCAGCGGCGACATCGGCGTCCGCTCCTCCTGGCCCGGCCCCGCCCTCGTCGGCCTGGCCGGCGCCTCGGCGGTGGCCGCCGGGATCGCCCGGGTACGACGTGGACCGATCTTCGTCATGGCCGCGGTGGCCTGGATCGCGCTCGCCATGTGGCCGGCGCTGGTGGTGGCGTCCTACTACGCCGGGACGAGCCTGCCCCGCGACCGGATCAAGGTCTACCTGCTCGGGGCGGCGGTGGTGATGGGGCTGTCGATCCCGGTCGGCATCGCGGCCGGCGGTCAGCGTTACATCACCACGGTCGCGACCGGGAACTTCCTGATCATGTGCGCGCTGCTGGTCGCGCTGCCATTGCTCGGCGGGCTCTGGGTCAACGCCCGCCGCGAGGTGCTCACCGCCCTGCGCGACCGGGCCGACCAGCTCGAACGCGAGCAGCACGCGCGGATCGACCGGGTCCGGGCGCAGGAACGTAACCGGATCGCGCGGGAGATGCACGACGTGGTCGCCCACCGGGTCTCGCTGATGGTGCTGCACGCGGGAGCCCTGGAGGTGAACGCCCCGGATCCGCGCACCGCCGAGGGGGCCGCGCTGATCCGTACCATCGGGCGGGAGGCACTGACCAACCTGCGGGACGTGCTCGGCGTACTGCGGTCGGCGCGGGTGGCCGAGGCGGTCCTCGCGCCACAGCCGGGACTCGGCGACCTCGACCGGCTGCTCGACGCGTCCCGCGACGTCGGGGTCACGGTCAACCGGCACGACGAGGGCATTCCCCGGCCGATGCCGGTGACGGTGCAACGTGCGGTCTACCGGGTGACCCAGGAGGCGCTGACCAACGTGCACAAGTACGCCCCGGACGGCGCGACCGACGTGCACCTGCGGTACCTGGCGGACGGGTTCGAGGTCGCCGTACGCAACGCACCGTCGAGCACGGTGGCCGCACCGCTGCCCGGTGCCGGGCTCGGCCTGGTCGGGCTGCGCGAGCGGGTGGAACTGCTCGACGGGCGGCTGGAGGCCGGCGCCGAGCCGGACGGCGGGTTCACCGTCCGCGCCCTGATCCCGTACCCGGACCGGGAGCCGGCGTGATCCGGGTACTGGTGGTCGACGACGAGCACCTGGTCCGGTCGGGACTGCGACTGATCCTGGAGGCGGCCGGTGACATCGCGGTGGTGGGCGAGGCACGAGACGGCGCGGAGGCGGTCGAGGCCGTCGTCCGGCTCGGGCCGGAAGTGGTGCTGATGGACGTACGCATGCCCGGCGTGGACGGGCTCACCGCAGCGGCAAGGATCGGCACCGTACCGCATCCACCAAAGGTGATCATGTTGACCACCTTCGACCTCGACGAGTACGTCCACCAGGCGCTTCGTGCCGGTGCCGTGGGATTCCTGCTTAAGGACACCCCGCCGACGGAACTCGCCGCCGCCGTCCGTACGGTTCACGCCGGCAACGCGATGCTGGCCCCGACGGTGACGATGCGCCTGCTCAGTTCCTTCGTGGAGCGGGCACCGGCCCGCGCGCGGCAGGCCCGGGACCGGCTCGCCACGCTCACCGGCCGGGAACGCGACGTGCTGGACGCGCTCGCCCGTGGCCTGTCCAACGCGGGGATCGGCAGTGCACTGGGGCTGAGCGAGGCCACGGTCAAGGCGCACGTCAGCCGCGCGCTGGCGAAGCTCGGGCTCGGCAACCGGGTGCAGGCGGCGATCCTGGTGCGGGACGCCGACGGGTGAGCGGGTTCTTGCCGGTCGGCATCACCGTGTCGGCCAAGGGTGAGGTGGCCGAGCTGCCGTGGTCCCGCCGGGCGGACGCGGCGCAGAGGTGACGGACCGGTCCCCTCCGCGCGCCCCACGCGGAGGGAACCGTCGGGGCGGGCCGCCGTCGGTACCCACCCCTATCCCGCGCCGGAGACGGCCGCACTGACGTTCCGGGCGTAGCCGGTCGACCGGCCAGGCCGACCGAGGCGGGTCACGGGGATGCCGCCGGCCGGGGTGGCTTCGCTGTCCTCGCCAGCCCCAGCAGGTCCTTCGTGATCTGTCCGGATCTCCACCAGGCGGCGACCGGTACCGCGGCGACGAACGCCGCCACCGGCATCGCGGCGATGCCGGAGGCGGTGAACATGGCCACGGCGTACATGCTGGTGGCGGTGCCGAGCAGGATCAGCGCGCCGAGTCGTATCGCCAGGCCGGTGGCGAGTTCGCCGCGCCAGCTGATGCCGACCAGACCGAGAATGCCGACCGGGACGAGACTCGCCCGCCAGATCGTGTGGGTCAGGACGGGCATCGTGTCGGCGAGTGACGACATCCGGGTGGCGGAGGTGAGCATGGCGATTCCGCACGCGGTGGCGGCGACCATGAACGTCACCTCGAATGGGCGCCAACTCGTCGCGACCATCGAGATGGTCCGGCAGTCCCAGTCGTAGTCCGATCGGGGATCGGTGATGGTGACCTGGGAATCGGCGGCCTCGACCGTGCCCGATGGTTCCGTACGTGCGTCGTGCTGCGTTTTCGACAGCTGCGCGGGCAGTATTATCCGGTCGAAAGTGTTCCTGATGACTGGCTCGTTGTTCATGTGTCATCCCTCTGCCCGGCACAGCCCGGTGCCGGGTGAACGCGCTCGATGGTTCGGAGCAGGGGTGATCGCAGCCGCGACGGACCTATGTGAGTGACAAAACGCTCAGGTCGGTCCGCGTGCGGACCACAATCGACACGGGTGCGGCACCGTTGTGTCCGCTAACGCGACTGGAAAAGGTCATGGGCCCCACCTTCGGACGTGAAACTTCATTGCCGAGGTCTGGGGCAACGTCCACTAAATGGACCTAACCACGCTATCCCGGTGCTGAATTTGCTGTCAAGAGTGGACCCCGCTGCCCGGCGACCGGTAGGTCGGGGCGCGGCCGCAGCAGGTATCGTTCTCCTCGTCGATCCGCTGATGTCGCTCCCCACCCCGGCGGCACCTTTGAATGATCCCCGGAAGGTGCGCAATGCCGGTGTCTTCCCGGGCACGCTCCTGTTCGCCGCGCCGAGCCGGGCGCGGTGTGCCGGCGGCCCGAAAGTGACCGGGTCCACAGACCGTTGGGTCCGGGCGTTGGGTCTGATCGCCGAACAGCCCTGGCCGGACGACGGATCTCCTGGCGTCAGGCAGTCGCTGTCGCGGATCTGCCGTGCCGCCGTGCACGCCCTCTCCGCGTCCGGGGTAGGGGTCAACGTGCTGACGCGGGACGGAACACAGGGCTACGTCGTCGCCTCCGACGATGCCGCGTACCTGCTCGCGGAGTTGCAGTTCACGCTCGGGGAGGGGCCCGGAGTCGATGCCTTCCACACCCGTCGCCCGGTCCTGGTGACGGACCTCGGCGCCGAGGACGCGATGGCTCGCTGGCCGCTCTGGGTGGCCGCCATGGCGGAGCGCCGCATCTGCGCCGCGTACGCGTTCCCGCTCCAGGTCGGGGCGGCCCGGCTCGGTGTCATGGTCCTCTTCTGCGAGCAGGCCGGTCCCATGCCCGGTGACACACTGGACCAGGCGCTCACCTTCGCCGAGATCGTCATGATGACGGTGCTCGACGGTGAGGGGAACCCCGACCAGGGGGCCCAGGCGCTCGGATTCGACGATGCGTCGGGCTATCGGGCGGAGGTTGCGCAGGCACAGGGCATGATCATGGTGCAGCTCGGGGTCAGCATCGGCGACGCGTTGATCCGCCTGCGGGCCCATGCCTATGCCGAGTCCCGCCCGCTGCACCAGGTCGCACGCGACGTCGTCGACCGCAAACTGCGATTCGACGGATCCTGACCGGAATCACGGCACCTCACTATGGACAGGCATGGAGTTGTCATGACCACAGTCTCACCACTTCGGCTCGCGAAGGTTTTCGTCGAGGTGTCCGACACCCTCGTGGACGAGTTCGACCTCATCGAATTCCTGCACCTGCTGACGATGCGGGCTGCCGAACTCGCCGACGCCAACGTCGTGGGCCTGGTCCTCGCCAACCAGCACGGGCAGCTCCAGTTCATGGCGGGTTCCCGCGAGGAGGCCCGACTGCTGGAACTGTTCCAGATACAGAACGACGAAGGTCCCTGTCTCGACGCATTCCGTACCGGCGTCACCGTCGTCGATACGGACCTGCGGTCGGCGGCGACGCGTTGGCCACAATTCGCCCCGCACGCCACGGCCGCGGGATTCCGCTACGTGTACGCCTTCCCGCTCCGACTGCGCGCCCAGGTCATCGGGGCGCTGAACGTGTTCGGGGTGGACGACGGCAGGCTGCTCGCGGACGACGACATCCCGATCGTGCAGGCGCTGGCCGACCTGGCCTCCATCGCGATCCTGCAGGAACGTTTCATGAGTCGCGCCGACGAACTCACCGTCCAACTCCAGAGCGCGCTCAACAGCCGGGTCGTCATCGAACAGGCGAAGGGCGCGATCGCGCAGAGCAGCGGTGTCACCGTCGACGAGGCGTTCAGTCTCATCCGAGGGTATGCCCGGTCCAAGAACCTGCGGTTGGTCGACGTGGCCCGCACCATCGTGACGGACCTCGCCGCCATCCCCGAATTCGCCCGACCGGGCAGGTAGTGTCGGCGCCGGCTGGCTGCCGCAGCTGCCGTGGTGCCCTCGGTGACTCCGTTCGTGCGGCGATCGGTGTCGGTGATCGGACACCGGTACGCCATCGAACCGGAAAAGGCGCGACCCGGTGCTCGGGTCGCGCCTTGTCGAAGATCACATGTCGACGCCGATTCGGCGGCGACGTGCACTAAGAGTCAGTGGGCAATTACGCTGCGCGTATGTGCTGCCCGACGTGCCCCCGGTGGGATTCGAACCCACACTGTCGGAGGTTTGAGCTCCGTTTCTCTACCGGTTGGAATACGGGGACGTTGCCACGGGCCTGACGAGTAGGCCCGGTCTAGGGTACCCACTACGCTGATGACGGCGACACCCGGCCGGGCGGGTGCCGGACAAACAGCGCTGGGGGTAGAGGTTCGTGGCCGACACGCAGGCGGGTATCGAGCGTAGGCGGGTGCTGATCGCCGAGGATGAGGCGCTCATCCGGCTGGATCTCGCCGAGATGCTGGTCGAAGAGGGCTACGACGTGGTGGGGGAGGCGGGCGACGGGGAGACCGCGGTACGCCTGGCCGAGGAGCTCAAACCCGATCTCGTCATCCTCGACATCAAGATGCCGATCATGGACGGGCTGGCCGCGGCGGAGCGGATCGCCGCCGGCCGGATCGCCCCGGTGGTCATCCTGACCGCGTTCAGCCAACGCGACCTGGTCGAACGGGCGCGGGCGGCCGGCGCGATGGCGTACCTGGTCAAGCCCTTCCAGAAGAGCGACCTGGTGCCGGCGATCGAGATCGCGCTGTCGCGCTACTCGGAGATCGCCGCGCTGGAGTCCGAGGTCGCCGGTCTGACCGATCGCCTGGAGATCCGCAAGACGGTGGAGCGGGCCAAGGGCGCGCTGATGACGACGTACGGCATGACCGAGCCGCAGGCGTTCAAGTGGATCCAGCGCACCGCGATGGACCACCGGATGACCATGCGCGAGGTCGCCGAGCGGATCCTGGCCGAGGGCACGGGCGGCGAGCCCGCCGAGGCTAGCTGAACGTACGCGGCAGCCGAATCGCTGGACCTCCGCGGTCGGGAATCGCTCTAGTATCGGGCCATGTCCATCCATCGGCGGCTCGTCGCGGGTCTCGTCGGGCTCACCCTGCTGTTCGGGTGCGAGCGTGCGACCGAGAACCCTGTCGACGCCGAGATCCGGCCGCACTGGCAGCCGGTGGCGCTGCCGATGCCGGAAGGGCCGGCCGGACGGCTGATGCTGCGCGACGCCGTCGCGTGTGCCGACCGCTGGTACCTCGTCGGCGCCGTCGGTGGACCTGACGGTGCGACCCGGCCGGCGGTCTGGACCAGCACCGACGCGCTGACCTGGAGCACGGTGCGGCTCGCGCCGAGCAGCTACTACGGCGAGCGGGCGATCCTCTACGCGGCGGGCTGCCGCGACGGCCGGATCGCGGTGATCGGCGCCAAGGCGGGCGGCGCGCACGGCAACCCTCGGGTGCGGACCTGGCGGCAGCTACCGGACGGGTCGCTGGTCGAGGTATCGGCGGAGTTCGAGCTGTACGGCGGACCAAGGGCGGTCAATGTCAGCCGGGTCGCGGGTGGACCGGGTGGTTGGCTGATCGCCGGCGGGCGGGAGAGCGGGGCCGCGGTATGGCGGTCGCCGGACGCGGCCGACTTCCGGATCGTCGAGAACGCACCCGGGTTGGCCAGCGACGCCGGGGTGCGGACCTCCGCGACGGACGCGCTCGCGGTGCCCGACGGCTGGCTGGTCGGTGGCAGCGGCCGGGCGGAGGGCCGACCGGACCACGATCCACTTCTCTGGACGTCGCCCGACGGCCTGGCGTGGACCCGGACCGCGCTGCCGGCTACCGGTGAGGACGAGGCCGTGCAGCGGCTGGCCCGGGTCGGTGACTCGGTGCTGGCGCTGGGACTGCGCGGCGGGACGTTCGGCGCGTGGCGGCTCGACGGCACGGACCCGGGCGGCTGGCAGGCCGCCGGGCGGTTCGGGGTCGCGGGCGCGGGCGCGATCGCCGGGGTCGAGGCGGTCACGACGTACGGCGGGCACGTGCTCGCGGTGTCCGTGGCGGCCGATGGTCACCGATTGTGGCGTTCGGACGGGGCCGCTCGGCAGTGGTCCGGGGTGGCGCTGCCGGTCGACGTGCCACCCGGCGGGGACACCGCTGCCTCGGTGGCCGCGATGGCTGGCCAGGCAGTGATGATTACCGATGACGGCCACGGTGCCCGTGCCTGGCAGGCAGCCTTTCCCGGTACGCCCTGAACCGGGTCGACAAACCTCGCGGGTATGACATCCGAGCGCAAAACTTGCCACGCTACGTAACGGTTGAGTCAACGCAGGCATCCAGACCTACCGGCGAGTCGGGCCAGTGGGATAACGTCCCCGGCCAGACCGGGTGAACGGTCTCGTTCGGCGCTGTCGTGGCTCACCCGCCCGTGGCACCGGACTCGTGGATGGAGGAGGGGTTTCAGCCTTGAGGCAAAACTTCGTACGCGTCCTCGGCGGTGTCGCCATGGCGGCGGTGCTCGTCGGCGGCGCTACCGCGTGCAAGCAGGACGAGGGTTCGAGCAACGGCTCCGGTAGCCAGGCGTGCGACCTCAAGATCGGCTTCTTCGGCGCGCTGTCCGGTGCGGACGCCGGGCTCGTGACGCCGATGAAGCAGGGCGCCGACCTGGCCGTCGAGCAGTACAACAAGGAGAACGCGGACTGCCAGGTGACGGTGGCCCCGTTCGACTCGCAGGGTAAGGCCGACCTGGCCGGCGGTCTGGCGACCAGCGCCGCCGCCGACGAGAAGATCATCGGGCTGATCGGCCCGGCGTTCTCCGGCGAGAGCGAGGTCGGTCTGCCGATCTTCGAGCAGGCCGGGCTGGCGACCATCACGCCTTCCGCGACCCGTCCGAGCCTGAGTGAGAAGGGCTGGAAGGTCTTCCACCGCGGCGTCGGTAACGACTTCTCCCAGGGTCCGGCGATCGCCAACTACATCAAGAGCGTCCTCAAGGCGGAGAAGGTCTTCGTCATCGACGACCAGTCGGCGTACGGTGCCGGCCTCGCCGACGAGGCGAAGAAGGTGCTCGGCCCGCTCGTGGTCAAGACTGACAAGGTCGTCGACAACGCGCAGGAGTTCGGTGCGCAGGTCTCCAGCGTGAAGACCAGTGGCGCCACCGTGCTGATGTACGCGGGTTACACCGAGGAGGCGGCGCCGTTCCTCAAGCAGCTGCGGGCCAACGGCTGGACCGGCACCTTCATCGGCGGTGACGGCATCAACGACGCGAACATGCTGTCCGTGACCGGCCAGAAGGACGTCGAGGGCACCGTCTCCACCTGCCCGTGTGGCCCGGCCACCGCGGCCAAGGGCAACTTCGTCACCGACTTCAAGACGAAGTACTCGGTCGACCCGGGCGTCTACGCCGACGTGTCGTACGACCTCGCCAAGATCTACCTCGAGGCGATCAAGGCCGGCAAGACCACCCGCGCGGACGTTCAGTCCTTCCTGACCAGCTACAACAAGGCGGGTTCGGCCTCCGGTGTGACGTACAAGTGGGAAGCGAACGGCGAGCTTGACCCGGCTCAGGTCAAGGTGTGGGCGTTCAAGGCCACCGCCGGCGCGTGGGCGCCGGACGTGGAGATCCCGAAGGGCTAACCCGATCGGGGCGCCAAGCGCGGACCGGATCGGTGCGTAACGAACCACAAATGGTGCTGGTGTGGCCGGCGATCGTGCCGGCCACACCCGTATCACGCAACCCCTCGGAGCTTTGGTGGACTTTGCAGAACTCATCCGGGGTTTCCCGGAACTGACCACGACCGGGCTGGTCCAGGGCGCGATCTACGCGCTCGTCGCGCTCGGCTACACCCTCGTTTACGGCGTCCTTCGCCTCATCAACTTCGCACACTCCGAAGTCTTCATGATCGGCACCTTCGCCGCCGTGTGGACCTGGGGTTTCTTTGGCCTGGACAGCGACAGCAACGCGCCCTCGGTGCCGATGGGGTTGCTGCTGATCGTGGTCGCGATAGTCGCGGCCGCGGCTTTGTCCGGTGGTACCGCCCTCCTGATCGAGGTGTCGGCCTACCGTCCACTGCGGCGGCGCAACGCTCCTCCACTCGCCTTCCTCATCACCGCCATCGGTGCGTCGTACGCGCTGATGGAGCTGATGGGTGCGCTCACCCAGCGGCGCCAGATCGGTGCTCCGCGACTGCTGCCGACCGACCCGATCATCAACATCGGCGGGTTCCACGTCACCCCGGTGCAGCTGCTGACCCTGAGCGTGGCCATCATCATGATGGTCGGCCTGGACTGGTTCGTGAACAAGACCCGGTTCGGCCGGGGCATCCGGGCGGTGGCGCAGGACTCCAACACGGCCGCACTGATGGGCGTCAACAAGAGCCGCGTGATCGGTCTGGTCTTCGTCCTCGGCGGACTGATGGCCGGCGTGGCGGCGGTCTTCAGCGACATGAAGAGCGGCAACACCCGGTACAACATCGGCTTCCTGCTCGGGCTCAAGGCGTTCGCCGCCGCGGTGCTGGGCGGCATCGGGAACCTGCGCGGCGCCGCGATCGGTGGCATCCTGCTCGGCCTGGTGGAGAACTACGGCTCGGCGGTCTTCGGTTCGCAGTGGCGTGACCTGATCTCGTTCGTCGTGCTGATCACCCTGCTGATGTTCCGGCCGACCGGCCTGCTCGGCGAGTCGTTGGGAAGGGCGCGGGCATGACCGACATCCGAACCCGGTGGCACGCGACCACCAGCCGAGTCGGCCACGCCTTCGACACCATGCCCAGGTCGGCTCGCATCACCGGCCTGCTGGCCTTCGTGGCGTTCCTCTACGTCCTGCCGAACAAGTGGTTCTACGAGTACCTCAACATTCCCGGCGTCTGGATTCCGCTCTACACCACCAGCAACGACATGGCCGCGGTGCTGTTCTACTGCGCCTGGATCGTGCTGCTCTCGCTCGGCCTGAACGTCGTGGTCGGTTACGCCGGCCTGCTCGACCTCGGTTTCTTCGGCTTCTTCGCGGTCGGTGCGTACACGGTCGCGTTGTTGACCTCGCCCGAGAGCAAGTTGATCACCGAGTACAACTGGCTGGAGAGCCCGTGGCCGTGGTTGGTCACGGTGCCGATCGCGGTCGCCCTGGCCCTGCTGTCCGGGGTGCTGCTCGGTGCGCCGACGCTGCGCCTGCGCGGTGACTACCTGGCGATCGTGACCCTCGGTTTCGCCGAGATGATCCGGATCGTGGCGAAGAACCAGGACTGGATCCTCAACGGCGACCGGGGCATCCCCTCCGTGGCACACCCGCCCGGCAAGTGGTCGGACGGCACCCCGATCTTCGGGATCGCGTTCAAGCCGTACTACTGGCTGCTGCTCACGGTGATCATCATCGCCGTGTTCCTGATCCGTAACCTGTCCCGCAGCCGGGTCGGCCGGGCCTGGGTCGCGATCCGCGAGGACGAGGACGCGGCCGAGCTGATGGGCGTACCGACGTTCCGGTTCAAGCTGTGGGCGTTCGCCATCGGCGCGGCGGTAGGTGGACTCTCCGGCTCGCTGTGGGCGGGGCAGGCGACGTTCGTCAACTCCTCCACCTTCTCGCTGGAGAACTCGATCCTGGTACTGGCGGCCGTGTTGCTCGGTGGTGCCGGCAGCATCCCGGGAGCGATCCTCGGTGGCTTCCTGGTGATTTACGTTCCGGAGTGGCTGCGCTCGGTCGGTGACGTCTTCGGCCTGCCCGAGTCGGTGACGGTCGCGGGCCGGGCGTACGACGTCAGCCCCACGTCGCTGCGCTACTTCATCTTCGGCGTACTGCTTATCGTGGTGATGGTGTTCCGGCCGCAGGGCCTGTGGCCGAACCGGCGGCGGGCCGCCGAGCTCAAGGACCGGCAGAAGGAGGTGGCGGTCGTTGAGTGAGCCGCAGATGGGCAGTGAGCGGGACGTGACCAGTGAGCGCGACCAGGCTCCCGACGCCCGGGTAGAGGTGGGCTCCCCACCCGAGTCCGGGTCCGGGTCCGAGGCGGCGCACGGTCCGGCCGCGCAGATCCCCGCCCCGCGCGGGGAGTCGCAGGTGTCGCCGGTCGGCCGCGAGCCACTGCTCGAGGTGGACAACGTCACCCTCCGCTTCGGCGGCGTGGTGGCGCTGAACAAGGTGGACTTCACCCTCTACAAGGGTGAGATCCTCGGCCTGATCGGACCGAACGGTGCCGGGAAGACCACCTGCTTCAACGCGATGACCGGTGTCTACACCCCGACCGAGGGCGAGATCCGGTTCCAGGGCCGCAAGCTCAGTGGGCAGAAGCGTTTCAAGATCACCCAGTTGGGTGTCGCCCGTACGTTCCAGAACATCCGTCTCTTCCCCGAGATGACCGTGCTGGAGAACGTGCAGGTGGGCGCGGACGCACACCACAAGACCAGCGTGCCCAGCGCGCTGCTGCGGTTGCCCCGGCACTGGCGCGAGGAGAAGCAGGGCCGGGAGAAGGCGCGCGAGCTGCTCGACTTCGTCGGGGTGAACAGTCACACCGACAACCTGGCGCGCAACCTCTCCTACGGTGACCAGCGGCGGTTGGAGATCGCCCGGGCGTTGGCCACGGATCCGACCCTGCTCTGCCTGGACGAGCCGGCCGCCGGCTTCAACCCGGCGGAGAAGGAGGCGCTGCTCCAGCTGATTCGCAAGATCCGGGACCGTGGTGTCACCGTGCTGCTCATCGAGCACGACATGCGGCTCGTCATGGGCGTCACCGACCGGATCGTGGTGCTGGAGTTCGGCCAGAAGATCGCCGAGGGATCGCCGGCCGAGGTCCGGGACGACCCGAAGGTGATCGCGGCTTACCTGGGGGTGTCGGAAGATGCTGCTTGAGATCGACAACCTGACCCTGCTGTACGGGCGGATCCAGGCGCTGCACGGCATCAGCCTGAATGTCGCCGAGGGCGAGATCGTGGCCCTGATCGGTGCCAACGGCGCCGGCAAGACGACCACCATGCGGGCCATCTCCGGCCTGCGTCCGGTCGCCTCCGGCTCGGTCCGGTTCGACGGCACCGACATCACCAAGCTCCGCGCCGACCTGCGGGTGATCCGCGGTATCGGCCAGTCACCCGAGGGCCGGGGCGTCTTCCCCGGTATGACGGTGCTGGAGAACCTGGAGATGGGCGCCTACACCCGGCGGGACAAGGCGGGGATCGCCGAGGACCTGGAGATGGTGCTCGGGCTCTTCCCTCGGTTGCAGGAGCGGATCAAGCAGGCCGGCGGCACCCTGTCCGGTGGCGAGCAGCAGATGCTGGCGGTGGGACGGGCCCTGATGACCCGGCCCCGGCTGCTGCTGCTGGACGAGCCGTCGATGGGCCTGGCGCCCAAGCTGATCCAGCAGATTTTCGAGATCATCACGAGGATCAACGAGCAGGGCACCACCATCCTGCTGGTCGAGCAGAACGCGCAGCAGGCGCTGTCCCGGGCACACCGGGGCTACGTGCTGGAGACCGGCCGGATCGTCAAGGAGGGCACCGGACAGGACCTCCTGCACGACCCGGCGGTCAAGGAGGCGTACCTGGGCGTGGCGTGACCCGCCCGCACGACAACGGCCCGACGCTGGTGCGTCGGGCCGTTGTCGTATCCTTCGTCCCTTCGGTCCGGTTTCGTGGCCGCGTGGGCTGTGACCGACATGTCGGTGGGCCCGACTAGAGTCGGTCAGGTGACCGACGCACCCCGCCTCCTGTTGTTGGACGGCCATTCGCTGGCCTACCGGGCCTTCTTCGCGCTGCCGGTGGAGAACTTCTCCACCACCACCGGGCAGCCGACGAACGCGGTGTACGGCTTCACCTCGATGCTGATCAACGTGCTCCGCGACGAGCGGCCGACCCACCTGATCGTCTCCTTCGACATCTCCCGACGGTCGTTCCGCACCGAGCGCTACGCCGAATACAAGGCCGGCCGGGCGGAGACACCAACCGACTTCCACGGCCAGGTGAGCCTGGTCAAGGAGGTGCTCGCCGCGCTGCGGGTGCCGGTGGTGGAGAAGGAGGGCTACGAGGCCGACGACGTCATCGCCACCCTCGCCCGGCAGGGGCGGGAGAGCGGGATGGACGTGCTGATCTGCACCGGTGACCGGGACGCCTTCCAGTTGATCGGCAACCAGGTCACCGTGCTCTACCCCCGCAAGGGCGTCTCCGACCTGGCCCGGATGGACCCGGCGGCGGTGACCGAGCGCTACGGGGTCGGCCCGGAGCAGTACCGCGACCTGGCCGCCCTGGTCGGGGAGAGCAGCGACAACCTGCCCGGGGTGCCCGGGGTCGGCCCGAAGACCGCGGCCAAGTGGATCAACCAGTACGGCGGGGTGGAGGGCGTGATCGCCCGCGCCGACGAGATCAAGGGCAAGGCCGGCGACAGCCTGCGGGAACGGCTCGCCGACGTGATCCGCAACTACGAGCTGAACCAGCTCGTCGACGATCTGGAGCTGCCGCTGGGCGCGGACGACGCCCGCTGGGCCGGCTGGGACCGCGAGGCGGTGCACCAGGTTTTCGACACGCTCCAGTTCCGGGTCCTGCGCGACCGGCTCTACCAGTACCTGGAGGCGGTGCAGCCGGAGGCCGAGTCCGGCTTCGAGCTGGCCACCGAGGTGCTCGGCACCGGCACGGTGGCGGCCTGGCTGGCCGAGCACGCCCCGGTCGGTGTCCCCACCGGGATGGCGGTGGCCGGCACCTTCGGCCGCGGCACCGGCACGCTGACCGGGGTGGCGGTGGCCACCGCCGAAGGTGCCGGCGGCTGGTTCGACCCGGCCACGCTCGATCCGTCCGACGAGGCGGCGGTGGCGCAGTGGCTGGCCGACGAGACCCGACCGAAGGTCCTGCACGACAGCAAGCCGGCGTCGCTGGCATTCGCCGCGCACGGCTGGCACCTGCGGGGGATCACCCGCGACACCGCGCTGGCGGCGTACCTGGCCCGGCCGGACCAGCGCTCCTACGACCTGGGTGACCTGGCCCTGCGCTACCTGCACCGGGAACTGCGGGTCGACCAGCCGGAGTCCGGCCAGCTCACCTTCGAGGGGCTCGGCAACGACGGCGAGGTCGAGCAGAACCTGATGCTGCGGGCCGCGGCCACGCTCGATCTCGCCGACGCGATCGACGCCGAACTCGCCCGCGACGGAGAGCTCTCCGCCCGGCTGCTGGCCGACGTGGAACTGCCGCTGGTGCGGGTCCTCGGCGAGATGGAGCGGGTCGGCATCGCCGCCGACACCGACTACCTCTCCGAGCTGGAGGCGCACTTCGCCGGAGAGGTGAAGGCGGCCGCGCAGGCGGCGTACGGGGTGGTCGGGCGGGAGTTCAACCTCGGCTCGCCCAAGCAGCTCCAGGAGATCCTCTTCACCGAGCTGGGGCTGCCCAAGACCAAGAAGATCAAGACCGGCTACACCACCGACGCGGACGCGCTGCAGTGGCTCTACGCGCAGAACCCGCACCCGGTGCTCGGTCACCTGCTGCGCCACCGGGACGTGGCCCGGTTGAAGTCGACCGTCGACGGGCTGCTCAAGTCGATCTCAGACGACGGCCGGATCCACACCACCTACAACCAGACTGTGGCGGCCACCGGGCGACTCTCGTCGACCGACCCCAACCTGCAGAACATCCCGATCCGGACCGAGGAGGGCCGGCGGATCCGGCGTGCCTTCGTGGTCGGCGCCGGCTACGACACCCTGCTCACCGCCGACTACAGCCAGATCGAAATGCGGATCATGGCGCACCTCTCGGTCGACGAGGCGCTGATCGAGGCGTTCAACTCCGGCGAGGACTTCCACGCCGCGACCGCGTCGTTCGTCTTCCACGTACCGGTCGCCGAGGTCACCCCGGACCAGCGCCGCAAGATCAAGGCGATGAACTACGGCCTGGCGTACGGGCTGAGCGCCTTCGGCCTGGCCCAGCAGCTCAACATCGCCCCCGACGAGGCACGCGGGCTGATGGAGGAATACTTCAGCCGGTTCGGTGGCGTCCGCGACTACCTCCAGGAGGTGGTCCGGCGCGCCGTGCGCGACGGCTACACCGAGACCATGCTCGGCCGACGGCGCTACCTGCCGGACCTGGTCAGCGACAACCGGCAGCGGCGGGAGATGGCCGAGCGGATGGCGCTCAACGCCCCGATCCAGGGCTCGGCGGCCGACATGATCAAGGTCGCCATGCTGCACGTCGACACCGCGCTGCGCGGCTCCGGCCTACGTTCCCGGATGCTGCTGCAGGTGCACGACGAGCTGGTCTTCGAGGTCTACCCCGGTGAACGGGAGCAGCTCGAGGAACTGGTCCGGCGCGAGATGGGCAACGCCCACCCGCTGTCGGTGCCGCTGGAGGTCTCGGTCGGCGCGGGCCAGGACTGGAACAGCGCCGACCACTGACCCCGGTGGTCGCCCGCTTGACCGGGTCGCTCACCTCAGCGGGTCGTGGCCCCAGTTCATCAGGGAGAAGCGCCACCGGGTGCGGCTGACGTCGCCCCGGGGGCGCTGCGCCATGTGCCGGTGTACGTAACCGACGACCTTGCGCATGTGCGCGTAGTCCCGGTCGGTCAGCTCCGCCCGCTTGCGGCGCAGCAGGCCGATGATCCGCCGTCCGGATTCGTGCCCGACCGACTCGCCGCCCCCGGAGTGCTGACCGACGGCCTTGGAGTCGTCGGTCTGCAGCCACGTCTCCAACTCGCCGGGTTTCATGTTCACCGCGTCGGTGAAGTTCCGGTAGACGTCGGCCTGGTCGTCACCGCGGGGCACGACGCAGCGCCCCGGGCTTGTGCACCGCCTCGCCGCCGGAGTCCGACCGGACCCGGTACTGCGGGTCCTCCTTACTGGCGTCGACCGTACGTCTGGCGGCTGTTGTCCGTTTGGTGATTTCCTCCTGGACGGTGCCGTACGCCGTTCCGCCGTGGCTGCGCCAGCTCACCCGATCGCCCTTGTGTAGCTTCTCGTCCTTGTCCATGACACGGTCTACCCTGCCCCTCGGGCCGAAAACCGGGCCGGAGGCGGCGGGACTTCATCCCCCCGTGGGCGGTTTGTCGGAAACGAAGATCGCCGTGCCGGGGAAGAGCCGGCCGCGCAGCGGGCTCCACTGCCCCCACAGTTGCTCGTGCTCCTCCGGCCACTCCGGCTCCACCACGTCGCGCACCCGGAACCCGGCGCCGACCAGCTCCCTGATCCGGTCGCCGAGGGTGCGGTGCTGCTCGACGTAGCTGGGCACCCCGTCGGTGTCCTGCTCCACGTACGGGCGCCGGTCGAAGTAGGAGTGCACCGCCTTCAGGCCACCCTCGCCCGGGTCGTCGAGGAAGATCCAGCGCATCGGGTGGGTGACCGAGAAGACCCACTGGCCGCCGGGTCGCAGCACCCGGTACACCTCCCGCATCACCGCCGCCGAGTCGGCCACGAACGGCACGGCGCCGAAGGCCGTGCAGACGATGTCGAAGGCGCCGTCGGCGAACGGCAGGGCCAGGGCGTCGGCCTGGACCAGCGGCACCCGTACGCCGGAGGTCTCGGCCGCGTGCGCGGCGTGCCGCAACATGCCCGCGGAGAGGTCGAGGGCGACCGGGCGGGCCTGCTGGGTGGCCAGCCAGCGGGAGGCCGAGGCGGCGCCGCAGCCGAGCTCCAGCACCCGGCGGCCGGGAAGGTCGCCGAGCAGCCGGGCGTCGGCCTCGCGCAGCCGCTCCGGGCACCAGACGAAGTCGACGTCGCCCAGGAACTCGCCGTGCTCGGCCTGGTAGTCGTCGGCGTCGCGGTCCCACCACTGGCGGCTGGCCCGCCGGGTCTCCGTGTCGCTGACCGTGCGCCGGGTCACACCCGCGGCCTCGTCGTCACTCATCCGGGCCACGCTAGAGGCCGGGTACGCGCACGTCGCGCGCGGCCTCGACGCCGCGCCGGGCGGGCTCGCGTACGGGCGAGTTCCCGCGCTGTGGACGGCGTGTCGCATCAGGTGGCAGGAGGGCTTGCATGCTGTGGTAATGCGCACGGTAAGCTGTTCGATGCGCTCGCGGATCGTGTGCCTCGGCAGGGAGCAGGTCCGCGGTCGACGGGCATATCCCACGGTCTCACGCATGATCGTTAGGTGTGTACGGCGACGGATCCGCTGGCGCAAACAGGTCACTGCGACACAAACGCCTGCTGTGACACCCATCCGACCGGAGCAACCGCCCACATGACGAGCAGCATCGAGGCCCCCTCGAGCGCCAACCGGGTCACCCACGACGATCTCGGCTCTGAGGAAGCTTTCCTCGCCGCGATCGACGAGACCATCAAGTACTTCAACGACGGCGATATTGTCGAAGGCACCGTCGTCAAGGTCGATCGGGACGAGGTCCTGCTCGACATCGGCTACAAGACCGAGGGTGTCATCCCCTCGCGCGAGTTGTCGATCAAGCACGACGTGGACCCCGCGGATGTGGTCTCCGTTGGTGACCACATCGAAGCCCTGGTTCTCCAGAAGGAGGACAAAGAGGGCCGGCTGATCCTCTCGAAGAAGCGGGCGCAGTACGAGCGCGCCTGGGGCACGATCGAGAAGATCAAGGACGAGGACGGCGTCGTGCGCGGTTCCGTCATCGAGGTGGTCAAGGGTGGCCTCATCCTCGACATCGGCCTGCGGGGCTTCCTGCCCGCGTCGCTGGTGGAGATGCGTCGGGTGCGGGACCTGCAGCCGTACGTGGGCCGGGAGCTCGAAGCCAAGATCATCGAGCTGGACAAGAACCGCAACAACGTGGTCCTGTCCCGCCGGGCCTGGCTCGAGCAGACCCAGTCCGAGGTGCGCACCGAGTTCCTCAACAAGTTGCAGAAGGGGCAGGTCCGCAAGGGCGTCGTCTCCTCGATCGTCAACTTCGGTGCGTTCGTCGACCTCGGCGGCGTCGACGGTCTGGTGCACGTTTCCGAGCTGTCCTGGAAGCACATCGACCACCCCTCCGAGGTGGTCGAGGTCGGCCAGGAGGTGGAGGTCGAGGTCCTGGACGTCGATCTCGACCGCGAGCGTGTCTCGCTGTCGCTGAAGGCGACCCAGGAGGACCCGTGGCGGCAGTTCGCCCGGACCCACGCGATCCAGCAGATCGTGCCGGGTAAGGTCACCAAGCTGGTCCCGTTCGGTGCGTTCGTCCGGGTGGACGACGGCATCGAGGGCCTGGTCCACATCTCCGAGCTGGCCGAGCGCCACGTGGAGATCCCGGAGCAGGTCGTCCAGGTCGGCTCGGACGTCATGGTCAAGGTCATCGACATCGACCTCGAGCGTCGGCGGATCTCGCTCTCGCTCAAGCAGGCGAACGAGGGCTTCGTCGAGGGCGAGGAGCACTTCGACCCGACCCTCTACGGCATGGCCGCGACGTACGACAACGAGGGCAACTACATCTACCCCGAGGGCTTCGACCCGGAGACCGGGGAGTGGCTCGAAGGTTTCGACAAGCAGCGCGAGACCTGGGAGACGCAGTACGCCGAGGCTCGTACCCGCTGGGAGGCCCACACCAAGCAGGTGCAGACCTCCCGCGCCGCCGACGCCGAGGCCGCTGCCAACCCGACTCCGGTCAGCACCGGTGGCGGCGGGGCGACCTCCTCGTCCACCCCGGCGCCGGCCCGTCAGGCCGAGGAGCCGGCTGGCACCCTGGCCACCGACGAGGCGCTCGCCGCACTGCGGGAGAAGCTCGCCGGCGGTAAGTGAGCCAGCTAGCGCGTGAGGCGACTCACGCGTAAGTCGACTCGCGGGTAAGACACACGCGGCGGCCCCGTCCTTCCCATCCGGAAGGGCGGGGCCGCCGTCGTCGTCCCCGCCACCCCGCTGGGGCGCCAAGCCAACCGGGGGCAAGCCAACCGGGGGGCAACAAGCCAACCCTGGGACAAGCCCAACCAGCGGGACAACAAGCCCAACCGAAGATCGGGTCGTGGCAACTTGCCCGCCGTCGGCCCGACGGGGTTGACTGGTCCGGTGCTGATGGTCGGACTCACCGGTGGGATCGGATCGGGCAAGAGCGTCGTCGCGACCCGGCTGGCCGGGCTCGGCGCGGTGCTGATCGACGCCGACCGGATCGCCCGCGAGGTGGTCGCGCCCGGAACCGAGGGGCTGGCCGAGATCGTGGCGACCTTCGGCGACCGGGTGCTCGCCGCCGACGGCAGCCTCGACCGGGCCGCACTCGGTGCCCTCGTCTTCGACGACGAACCCGCCCGACGGCAACTGGAGCGGATCACCCACCCGAGGGTCCGGGCGCGTACCGCCGAACTCGCCGCCGCGGCGCCCGCCGACGCGATCGTGGTCAACGACGTACCGCTGCTGGTCGAGGCGGGGCTCGCGCCGACGTACCACCTGGTCGTCGTGGTGACCGCGGACCGGGACACCCGGGTGGCCCGGCTGGTCCGCGACCGGGGGATGAGCGTCGAGCAGGCGGAGCAGCGGATCCGCGCCCAGACCGGTGACCCGCAGCGGCGGGCCGCCGCCGACGTGGTGCTGACCAACGACAGCGACCTGGCCGATCTGCACGCGCGGGTGGACGCACTCTGGCGGGACCGGCTGGTGCCCTACGAGCGTCACCTGCGCGACCGGGTCGCGGTCCGGGGTGGGACGGTGGTGCTCACCGAGGCCGACCCCGACTGGCCGGTGCAGTACGAGCGGCTGGCCGCCCGGATCCGGCACGCGGTACGCCCGGCCGACCTCCGGGTCGACCACATCGGCTCCACCTCGGTGCCCGGACTGGCCGCCAAGAACGTGATCGACATCCAGCTCACCGTCGAGTCCCTGGACCAGGCCGACGCGCTCGCCGGCCCACTCGCCGACGCCGGCTTCCCGCGCTGTGCCGGCGACTGGTGGGACCAACCCCGGCACGCGGACGGCGGCGCGCGGTGGGAGAAGCGGCTGCACGGCAGCGCCGACCCGGCCCGGCCGGTCAACCTGCACCTGCGGGTGGGCGGCTCGCCGGGATGGCGCTACGCCCTGCTGATGCGCGACCACCTCCGTGCCGACGAGGAGCAACGCGCCGGTTACCTGGCCCTCAAGCGGGGTCTCGCGGCCGGCGGCCCGGACACCGCCAGCTACACCGCGGCCAAGGAACCCTGGTTCGACGGCGAGCACCTGCTGGCCGAGCGGTGGGCGGCCACCACCGACTGGCGCCCCTGAAACAGCTTCGTGCGCCGCAGCGGAGCCGGTCGGGTCAGCCCAGGGGCACGGTGGGTAGGTCCGGCACCGGGCCCGGGGTGAGGTCGAGCTGGGCGAACGCGCCGGTCCGGGTACGCAGTTCCAGCCGGCGCAGCAGGCCCGAGCGGTCCACCCAGTAGCGCATCCGGGCCTGTCCCCGGCCGACCTGCGCCTCGGCCTCCTTCGGGACCTCGAACACCGTCACCGGCCGGCCGTCCAGCTCGTCCTGGCGCAGCCAGCTCGCCGAGTCGCGCAGCCGGTCCGCCGGTCCCAGCCCGGCGCCGCCGACCGCCAGCGCCTCGTTGACCAGCAGGTCCAGGTCCGGTGCGCCGAGCGCGTCGGTCCGCCGCTGCCAGCTCAGGTGATCCCAGTCCCGGTCCCGGGGCGGGGGGAGCGGAGGCGGTTCGGCGCCGCCGCTGGCCGGGACGTCGCGCTCGGACGGCACGTCGCGTACGGCCACGCCGGTGCGGTTGGCCCGCAGCAGGGTCCGCTCGCCCGGCCGGTCCAGCTCGTCCAGGGCGAGGTAGGCGACACCGTCGGACCAGTCGACCCAACCGGCGCCCCGGAGGTTGACCGCGGGCAACTCGGCGAGCGGCTGGGTGGTGGGCACCGCGAGCGTGATCCCGGCACCGCCCAGCGCCCGGTTCTCCGCGCGTACCCGCGTGAGCAGGTCGGTCTCGGCGCGGGTGGCCGCCCGTGGGCGTACCGGTGCGCCGCCGAGCGCCGCGACGGCGGTCAGCTCGGGCCGTTCGGCCCGGTCGAAGTCGACCTGGACCGGCACGTCACCGGCGAGCAGCGCCTCGAACCGGTGCAGGCGTCCGTCGCGGTCGAGCCAGTACCGTACGGCTCCGCCGCCCAGCCCGCCGGTGGGCGGCGCCGGGATCGTCCCGTCGGTGCCGGACGTCGGGTTCCCGGTGAGCGCCGGCACCGCGGGGCCGAGCAGCACGTCGACGGTTGTCCCGCCGGCCCGGTCCCGGCCCAGCCAGCGGGCGGTGTCCCGGCCCAGCAGCGGCCCGGTCGGGTCCGACCGGTCCGCGGCGACGGCGAAGAGCAGGGTGAGGAACGAGTCGACCGCGGCCGGCACCGGCCCGCTGGTGACCATCCGGCGGACCCGCCAGCCGTCACCCGGAGGTTGCGCTGGTGGCGGCGGCGCCGGTGACGGCGGCACCAGGGTCTGGAGCGGACCCGGTCCGCCGCCGGTCGGTCCGGTTCCGGCCGGCGGGTCCGGCCGGCTCAGCACCAGTCCGGGTACGGCCTGCAGCAGTCCCCGCTGACTGCCCGCACCGGGACCGGCCACGCTCAGGTAGGCCAGCCCGCGCGGCCAGTCGACCGCTCCGGCGAGCTCGATCTGGGTGCCGGGGATGCCGAGCGTGGCGTACACGCCGACCCGGCCGGCGCGGTAGTTGGTGATCCGCATCGCCGCCAGCCGGTCCGCTTCGGCCGCGGTGAGCGCGCGCGCCGGATCGGTGTGGCCGGGCGGGGCACAGGAGACCAGTCCGGCGGCGAGGCCGGCGCCGGAGACGAGCGCGAGGCAGCCGAGTACACCCAGTGTCACCAGCCGGGCCCGTCCGCTCAGGGGCCGGCTGGGTTGCCGGGGCTCGGCGGGCGGTGGGGGCAGCCCGGTGGCGGGTCGTCGGCGCCCGGCGGGAGGCAACGAGGTGCTCACGGGTGGTTGAACGGCGAATCCGGGGCAAAGTGACGTATCGGTGCCGGCCGGTATCCGCTGGTGCCGGGGCTGGGGCTGGGCGAGGGGCGCGGCGCGAGGGGCGCTCGCGGCGGCCGGTCTGCGCGTTGGCGCGACCGCGTCGGGTGCGCACGCCGACGAGGGCCGGGGCTGCAACCACTGCGCCGGGGCGCGACCGGCCGTTGTGGAGGCCCGGTCGCGAACCCGGTCGGCCGCCGCGAGCGGCCTACTACTGAACGGTAGCGCGGTGATCTCCACCACACAATGCGTATATCGAAGCCGATCGTGTACCCACCGTTGCCCACCAGGGGTGTCACACCCTCGGCGTACCTTTGACGACATGGCGCTCGACATCCCACGACTCGACGGCCGGTTTGAGGTCATCAGCGAATTCCGACCCTCCGGCGACCAGCCGACCGCGATCAACGATCTTGAGCAGCGGGTGCGCCGGGGAGATCGCCATTCGGTGCTGCTCGGCGCGACCGGCACCGGCAAGAGCGCGACCACCGCCTGGCTGGTCGAGCGGCTGCAGCGGCCCACCCTGGTGGTGGCACCCAACAAGACGCTCTGTGCGCAGCTCGCCAAGGAGTTCAGCGAGCTGCTGCCGAACAACGCGGTCGAATACTTCGTCTCCTACTACGACTACTACCAGCCCGAGGCGTACATCCCGCAGACCGACACGTACATCGAGAAGGACTCCTCGATCAACGAGGAGGTCGAGCGGCTGCGGCACTCGGCCACCATGTCCCTGCTCACCCGCCGCGACGTGATCGTGGTGGCGACGGTGTCGGCGATCTACGGGCTGGGCACGCCGGACGAATACCTCGACCGGGCGGTACGGATCAAGGTCGGGCAGGAGTTCGAGCGGGACAAGCTGCTCCGCCGGCTGGTCGACATCCAGTACACCCGCAACGACATGGCCTTCAACCGGGGCACCTTCCGGGTCCGGGGCGACACGCTGGAGATCATCCCGGCGTACGAGGAGCTGGCGCTGCGGGTCGAGTTCTTCGGTGACGAGGTGGAGAAGCTCTACTACCTGCACCCGCTCACCGGCGAGGTGGTCCGCGAGGTCGACCACCTGCTGATCTTCCCCGCCACGCACTACGCGGCCGGCCCGGAGCGGATGGAGCGGGCGATCCGCGGCATCGAGACCGAGCTGACCGAGCGGCTGGCCGACCTGGAGCGGCAGGGCAAGCTGCTGGAAGCCCAGCGGCTACGGATGCGGACCACCTACGACATCGAGATGATGCGCCAGGTCGGTTTCTGCTCCGGCATCGAGAACTACTCCATGCACATCGACGGCCGCGAGCCCGGCAGCCCGCCGCACTGCCTGCTCGACTACTTCCCGGACGACTTCCTCACCGTGGTCGACGAGTCGCACGTGACCATCCCGCAGATCGGCGGGATGTTCGAGGGCGACGCGTCGCGCAAGCGGATGCTGATCGACCACGGTTTCCGGCTGCCCAGCGCCGCCGACAACCGCCCGCTGCGGTTCGACGAGTTCCTCGAGCGTGTCGGCCAGATGGTCTTCCTCTCCGCCACCCCCGGCAACTGGGAGATGGAACAGGCCCAGGGCGAGTTCGTGGAGCAGGTCATCCGGCCGACCGGGCTGGTCGACCCCGAGGTGATCGTCAAGCCCACCAAGGGGCAGATCGACGACCTGATGCACGAGATCAAGCTGCGTACGGACCGGGACGAGCGGGTGCTGGTCACCACGCTGACCAAGAAGATGGCCGAGGACCTCTCCGACTATCTGCTGGAGCACGGCATCCGGGTCCGCTACCTGCACTCGGAGGTCGACACGCTGCGCCGGGTGGAGCTGCTGCGCGAGCTGCGCAAGGGCGACTACGACGTGCTGGTCGGCATCAACCTGCTCCGGGAGGGGCTGGACCTGCCCGAGGTCTCCCTGGTCGCGATCCTTGACGCGGACAAGGAGGGCTTCCTGCGCAGCGGCCGGTCCCTCATCCAGACCATCGGCCGGGCCGCCCGCAACGTCTCCGGCCAGGTACACATGTACGCCGACAAGATGACCCCGTCGATGGCGAACGCGATCGACGAGACCAACCGGCGACGGGCCAAGCAGGTCGCGCACAACGAGGCCAACGGGATCACGCCGGAGCCGCTTCGGAAGAAGATCCACGACATCCTGGACGACATCTACCGCGAGGCCGAGGACACCGAGAACTCCAGGGTCGGCGGCGCCGCGCGGCAGCTCTCCCGGGGCAAGGCACCCGTGCCGGAGACCCGCAGCAAGGGTGGCAAGAGTGCCTCCGGTCCGGTCCGCGCCGGCATGGCCCGCGCCGAGATGGCCCAGCTCATCCAGGAACTCAACGACCAGATGCTGGCCGCCGCCCGGGAGTTGCAGTTCGAGCTGGCCGCCCGGATCCGCGACGAGGTGCAGGAGATGAAGAAGGAGCTGCGCGGGATGGACGCGACCGGGGTGCAGTAGGTCGGGCGCGGGGAGGCCGGTTCAGAAATCCACGGTCTCCCCGTCGGCCACCGGCTCGTACGACACGTCGGTCTTCGGGCCACCGCCGCCGACCAGCATCTTGACCATGCCGCGGCCGATGTCGCTCAACCCGGCGTCGTGCACCGGGACGACCCGCTGCGGTTGTACCTCGCGTACGTAGTCGATCAGCTCGGCGGTCTTCGACCAGGGGGCATGCGCCGGCAGCATCAGGGTGCTGATCGACCGGTCCGGTACGGTCAGCGCGTCGCCGGGATGGAACAGTGTGCCGTCGACGAGGTAACCCACGTTGGTGAGCCGGGGGATGTCCGGGTGGATCACCGCGTGCAGTTCGCCGTACACGGCGACGTCGACGCCGTTGATCGAGAAGGTGTCGCCCGCGCCGACCACCCGGAGCCGGTCGCCCAGCCCGTCGAGCTTCTCGGCCACCGAACGGTTGGCGAACACCCGCAGTTGCGGTTCGCTCTGCACCGCTGCCCGGATCTTCTCCTCGACGAAGTGGTCCTGGTGCTCGTGTGTGATCAGCACGGCGTCCGCACCGGCAAGCGCGCCCGGATCGCTGAAGCCGCCCGGATCGAGCACCAGGGTGGTCCCGTCCTGCTCCAACCGGATGCAGGCGTGCCCCAGTTTTGTCAGTCGCATGCTTCTCCTCCGCCGACGTCATCCGCACCGGCGTTTCCGCCGGGGCGGGTAGCTGGTGCGCGGGATCGGGACCGGCCCGGCGAGGCGTCGGACCCTTCGGACACCGTACCGAGGGGGTGTGCGGCGGCGGCGGAAATCGGTGGGCGTCGGGGCGCCGCAGGCCTAGGCTGCCCGACCGTGGACACCGAACCGAACTGGCGGGTGCTGACCGCCGACGACCTGCCGGAGGTCGCCGCACTGGCCCGGCGCTGCCTGGCCGGTGACGGCGGACTGCCGCTGGTGGCCGACCCGTCGTTCCTGGCCCGCCGCTTCGCCGCCGACGGCGGCGTGGCCCGTGGCACGTTCGATCCGGCGGGCAGACTCGTCGCCGCCGGTGCGATCCGACCACAGGACAACAACGGGGTACGTAGAGCCGTCGCCACCGGCCTGGTCGACCCGGCGCACCGGGGGCAGGGGCTGGGCGGTGCCCTGCTCGACTGGATGCTCGACCCGGCGCTGGTCGGCGCGGACAGGGTCACCCTGGAAACCGAGGCGCTCACCGACCGGTCCTCGGCCCTGTTCGCCGCCCGTGGGCTGCGGCAGACGTTCGCCGAAGACGTGCTCCGGTTCGACCTGGCCGGCGCCGAACCACCCCGGATCGACCTACCGGCCGGGCTGCGCGTACGGCCCTGGTCGGCGGAACTGGCCGAGCGGTTCTTCGCCGTCTACCACGCCGCGTTCGCCGGACGACCCGGTTTCCCCGGCTGGTCGGTCGGGCAGTGGGTGGAGTGGACCACCGACGACGAGGACTTCCGGCCGCAGTGGAGCCTGCTCGGCACCGACGAGACCGGTACCGACCTCGGTTTCGTCACCGCCGCCGTGGGCTGGATCGTGCAGGTCGGCGTACGCCCGCAGGCGCGGGGCCGGGGGCTGGGTGCCGCGCTGGTGGTCGAGGCGCTGCGCCGGATGCGGGCCGACGGCTCGGCCGAGGCGCTGCTCGACGTCAACGTGGACAACCCGGCCGTGCACCTGTACCGGCGCCTGGGCTTCACCGACCTGGGCCGCCGCGCCCGCTTCGAACCGGCCGGATAACCGCGCCGGCCTCCGGCGTGCGAACCCGCCGTGTGGATGGGGGGCCGATGTCGTTCCGGCTTGCTATGGTGTCGCCCGCCCGCACCCCCAGCGCCCGGGAGAACACGTCCATGACCATCAACACGCACCTCACCGAATTCGCCGGCCGACCGGTGGTCGTCTTCGATCCCGAGGAGGAGCTGCCGGCCGACCCCGGCGCGGTGGCCTGGCGGCTGACCGCCGAATACGACACGTCCGGCGAGGACTTCGCCGGCCTGGTGGAGCAGTTCCTCGGCAAGGTCGAGCCGGCCTCGGTCCAGGCGTTGATCGTCGGCCAGTGGGGCTCCGCGTACGAGGAGAAGGCGCCGGTCGAGCTGCTGGTGGGACTCGCCGCCCGGTTGACCGGGCTGCGGGCGCTCTTCCTCGGTGAGATGACCTTCGAGGAATGCGAGATCTCCTGGATCCAGCAGACGGACGTGACGCCGCTGCTGGTCGCGTACCCGGAGTTGGAGACGCTGCGGGTGCGCGGCGCGGACGGCCTGGTGGTCACACCGACCCGGCACGAGGCCCTGCGGGAGCTGGCGTTCGAGTCCGGTGGCCTGCCCGCCGCGGTGGTCCGGGCGGTCGGTGAGTGTGACCTGCCGGGGTTGACCCACCTGGAGTTGTGGCTCGGCACCGACAACTACGGCGGCGACGCCACCGTGGAGGACCTGGCCCCGATCCTGGCCGGGACCCGGCTGCCCGCGCTGACCTACCTCGGCCTGCGGGACGCGGAGATCGCCGACCCGGTGGCCGCGGCGCTCGCCGGTGCACCGGTGGTGGCCCGGCTGCAGACGCTGGACCTGTCGCTGGGCATCCTCTCCGACACCGGTGCGGCGGCGCTGCTGGCCGGGCAGCCGCTGACCCACCTGCGCCGGCTCGACCTGCACCACCACTTCGTCAGCGAGGACATGGCCGCCCGGCTGGTCGCCGAACTGCCGGGCGTCGAGGTCGACCTCTCCGACGTCCAGGAGGCCGACAGCGACGGCGACCGGTACGTGGACGTGGCCGAATGATCGGGGAACACCTGACCGAGTTCGGCGGTCTGCCGGTGCACGAGTTCGACCCGGACGCGCCGCCACCCTCGGACCCCGGCGCGGTCGCCTGGCGGATCGAGGCATTCGAGGACGACGAGAACTGGGAGGAGGTCCCCTCGCCGGCCTTCCAGCGACGGTTCGAGCAGTTCCTCGACACGGTCGACCCGAAGGCGGTCACCGCGCTGGTCCTCGGTGCCTGGGGCTACGCCGCGTTCAACGACCCGCCCTACGCCCAGCTCTGCGCGGCGGCGGACCGGCTGACCGGGCTGCGGGCGCTGTTCCTCGGCGACATGGTCAGCGAGGAGTGCGAGATCTCCTGGATCCGGCAGGGCGACCTGACGCCGGTCCTGGAGGCGTACCCGGCGCTGGAGGTGTTGCGGGTCCGCGGCGCCGGAACCCACGACTGCCTGCTCCGGCTGCGCCCCGTACGCCACGAGGCGCTGCGGGAGTTGGCGTTCGAGTCCGG
Organism: Micromonospora sp. NPDC049523; assembly: GCF_040676775.1. Taxonomy (NCBI): domain Bacteria; kingdom Bacillati; phylum Actinomycetota; class Actinomycetes; order Micromonosporales; family Micromonosporaceae; genus Micromonospora; species Micromonospora sp. NPDC049523. The sequence goes on from NZ_JBFAPP010000011.1 coordinate 277,197, forward strand.
CGGGCTGCCTGCCGAACTGGTCCGCGCGGTTGGTGAGTGTGACCTGCCGGCGCTGACCCACCTGGAACTCTGGCTCGGCACCGACAACTACGGCGGTGACGCGACCGTCGAGGACCTGGCCCCGATCCTGGCCGGGACCAGGCTGCCGGCGCTGACCTACCTCGGGCTGCGGGACGCGGAGATCGCCGACCAGGTCGCGGCGGCGCTCGCCGGTGCGCCGGTGGTCGCCCGGCTGCACACCCTGGACCTGTCGCTGGGCATGCTCGGTGACCGGGGCGCGGCGGCGCTGCTGGCCGGGCAGCCGCTGACCCACCTGCGCAGGCTCGACCTCAACCACCACTTCGTCACCGACGACCTGGCCGCCCGGCTGGTCGCCGAACTGCCCGGAGTGGACGTCGACCTGACCGAGGGCATGGACGCCGACGACGAGGACGAGTTCTTCGTGGCCGTGGCGGAATGACCACCGGTGTACCGCTGGTCGTCGTCGGCAATCCGGACAACCGGCGGGTGGCGATGTTCCGCGCCGCCGCCGTACCCGCCTGGCCCGGGCCGGTGCGGACGTTGCCCTGGCGGGAGGTGGCGCGGGGACCGCTGCGGCTGCCCGACGGCGCGGTGGTGCGGGTCGACTCACCCGGCGAGGACGCCGAGGTCGACCGGCTGCTGCGGGGCGCCGACACACCCGCCGCGCACGGCGAGATCGTCGGCGCCGCCGCCTGGTACGCGGGGCTGCTCGCCGGGCTGGACCGGCTCGCCACCGCCGTACGGGACGCCGGGGCGACCCTGCTCAACGATCCCGGCGACATCGCCGTCATGTTCGACAAACGCGCCTGCCACGCCCGGCTCAGCGGGGCCGGCGTACCGGTGCCGGCCGCACTGCCGGTGTCACCGGCCGACTACGGCGAACTGCGCGCGATGATGCGTACCGCCGGTTGGGCGCGGGTGTTCGTCAAGCCCGTACACGGGTCGTCCGCGTCCGGCGTACTGGCGCTGGAGATCGCGTCGGGCCGGGTGCAGGCGACCACGTCGGTGGAACTGGCCGCCGACGGGCGGCTGTTCAACTCGCTGCGGGTGCGGCGCTACCGGTCCGAACGGGAGGTGGCCGCGATCGTCGACCGGCTCGCACCGGACGGGCTGCACGTCGAGCGGTGGTTTCCCAAGGCCGGGCTGGGCGGGCGGACCCTCGACCTGCGGGTGCTGGTGGTCGCCGGGGAGCCGGGACACATGGTGGTCCGGTCCAGCCGCGGACCACTGACCAATCTGCACCTGGGCAACAACCGCGGCGACCTGGCCGCCGTCCGCGCGGCGCTGGGAGAACCGGCGTACGCGGCCGCGCTGGACACCTGCGTACGCGCCGCCGCCTGCTTTCCCGGCAGCCTGCACGCCGGGGTCGACCTGATGATCGGCACCGACTGGCGGCGGCATATGGTGGCCGAGGTGAACGCGTTCGGCGACCTCCTGCCCAACCTGCTCGACCACGCGGGTCGGGACAGTTACGGCGCCCAACTGCACGCGCTGGACAGTGGCCGGTTCGACCGGTGGGCCGCGCGCGATCGAACGCCGCAGCGGGCGGTGGCGGTGGCCGCCGGCCGGAGAGGGTGGGCCGGATGAGGGACCTGATCGGCAGTCACGACTTGCTGTTCGTCACCCTGGACACGCTGCGCTACGACGTGGCCACCGAACTCGCCGAGGCCGGTCGGACCCCGAACCTGGCCCGCGCGCTGCCCGACGGGTGGGAACGCCGGCACAGCCCGGCCAGCTTCACCTACGCCGCCCACCAGGCATTCTTCGCCGGTTTCCTACCCACCCCGACCACCCCGGGACCTCACCCCCGGCTGTTCGCGGCGGCCTTCCCGGGCAGCGAGAGCACCGGTGACGAGACCTGGGTATTCGACGCCCCGGACGTGGTCACCGGGCTGGCCGCCGCCGGTTACCACACGGTCTGCGTCGGCGGGGTCGGCTTCTTCAACCGCAAGCCACCGCTCGGCGCGGTGCTGCCGGGACTCTTCGCCGAGTCGCACTGGGAACCCGAGTTCGGGGTAGCCGCACCGGGTTGCTTCGAGGCGCAGCTCGACCGGATCGCGACCGTCGTACCGGCCGTCCCGCCTGAACAGCCGCTGTTCCTGTTCGTCAACGTGGCCGCGATGCACCAGCCCAACCGGCACTACCTGCCCGGCGCCGAACGGGACAACCGAGACAGCCACGCCGCCGCCCTGGAGTACGTCGACCGGCACATCGGCCGGCTCTTCGCCCTGGCCAGCTCCCGCGACCGCAACTGCCTGGTGGTGCTCTGCGCCGACCACGGAACCGCGTACGGCGAGGACGGCCACAGTGGACACCGGCTCGGTCACGAGGTGGTGTGGACGGTGCCGTACGGGCAGTTCGTGCTGGAGCCGGGCGCGTGGGGCAAGCCGGGAGACTGGGAGTGAACGAGGTGGACGGGCTCGACGGGTCGCCGTACCAGGGCTACCTGTACGCGTACCCGCACAAGACCGCGTACCGCCCGCTGCGGCCCCGACCGGCGCTGCGCGACGTCTGGGCCGGTGAGCCGTCCGACGCCCTCTTCCTCTACCTGCACCTGCCGTTCTGCGAGATGCGGTGCGGTTTCTGCAACCTGTTCACCCGCGCCAATCCGCCGGCCGAGCAGGTGCGCGGTTACCTCGACCAGCTGGCCCGGCAGGCCGAACGCGTACGCGACGCGCTCGGCGCCGACACCGACTTCGCCCGGGTGGCGATCGGCGGTGGCACCCCGACGTACCTGACCGCGGCCGAGCTGACCGAGATGTTCGACGTACTGGCCGGGTTCGGTGCCCGGCTCGGTGCGGTGCCGATGGCGGTCGAGACATCTCCGGCGACCGCCACCCCGGACCGGATCGCCGTACTCGCCGAGCGGGGCACCACCCGGATCAGCATCGGCGTACAGAGCTTCCTGGATGCCGAGGCGCACGCGGCCGGCCGCCCGCAGCGGCGCGAAGAGGTGGAACGGGCGCTGTCCACCATCCGGGCGCATCCCACGGTGGAGCTGAACCTCGACCTGATCTACGGGATACCGGGGCAGACGGCACGTACCTGGGCGCAGTCGCTGACCGCGGCGCTGGACTGGCGACCGGAGGAGATCTTCCTCTACCCGCTCTACGTGCGTCCCCTGACCGGGCTGGGCCGGCGCGGCACCGCGACCGAGGCCGCCCCGCTCGACGGCGCACCCGGCAGCCGCGACGAGAGCTGGGACAGGCAGCGGCTCGACCTGTTCCGGCAGGGGCGCGACACGCTCCGGGCGGCCGGCTACCGGCAGCTCTCGCTGCGCCACTTCCGCCGTGCCGACCTGCCCGCCGACGACGCCACCGGTGCTGAGCGCCCCGACTACTGCTGTCAGGACGACGGCATGGTGGGGCTCGGTTGCGGCGCCCGCTCGTACACCACCGGCCTGCACTACTCCTTCGACTATGCGGTCGGCATCGGCCAGGTCCGGGCCATCATCGACGACTACCTGCGCCGACCGGCGAGTGACTTCGAGGTGGCCGAGGTGGGTTTCCGGCTCGACGGGGTGGAGCAGCGGCGGCGCTGGCTGGTGAAGTCACTGCTGCGGGCCGAGGGCTTCGCGGCGGCGGCGTACCGGGAGCGGTTCGGCACCGCGGTCGGTGACGACTTTCCGCAGCTCGCCCGGCTCGGCGACCGGGGTTGGCTCAGCGGCGACCCGGGCGGTGCCGGGCGGCTGGCGCTGACCGACGCCGGGCTGGAACGCGCCGACGCGATCGGCCCGTGGCTGGTCTCCGGCCCGGTACGCACCGCGATGGCAGAATACGCGCTGCGGTGAACCTCTCCATCCTCTACCGTGGCCCGCTCGCGAGCTGCAACTACGACTGCGCGTACTGCCCGTTCGCCAAGCGCCGGGACAGTCCGGCGCAGTTGCGCGCGGACCGGGAGGCGTTGCGCCGGTTCGTCGACTGGGTGGCTCGCAACCCGGACGGCGACCGGATCTCGGTGCTCTTCACGCCCTGGGGTGAGGGGCTGACCCGGTCCTGGTACCGCGACGCCATGGTGGAACTGTCCAGGATGGAGCACGTGGACCGGGTCGCGATCCAGACCAACCTCGCCGGCCGGGTGGAGTGGCTGGCCGACGCGGACCGGCGGACGGTCGCGCTCTGGGCCACCTACCACCCCGACCAGGTACGCCGGGAGACCTTCCTGGGCCGCTGCGAGCGGCTACGGGAGCTGGGGGTGCGTTACTCGGTGGGCGTGGTGGGGCTGCCGGAGCACCTGGACGAGGCACGGGCGCTGCGCGCCGCCCTGCCCGACGAGGTGTACCTCTGGGTCAACGCCGCAGACGGCTGGCGGTACGCCGAAGCCGAGGAGGCCGACTGGACGGCGATCGACCCGCTGTTCGGCTACAGCGTCCGGCCGCACCCCTCGGCGGGTGCGCCATGCCGGGCCGGTGAGAGCGTCATCTCCGTACGCGGCGACGGCGAGGTGCGGCGTTGCCACTTCGTGGACACCCCGCTGGGCAACCTCTACGACGGCTCGTACCGCCCCGCGCTGGGCCCGAGCCCGTGCCCGAACGCGGCCTGCGACTGCCACATCGGTTACGTCCACCTGAAGACCCTGCCGCTGTACGAGGTGTTCGCGGGCGGGGTGCTGGAGCGTATTCCGGCGGCCGGGCCGGCCGGTGCCCGGTGGGGCGTACCGGCCGGCGCCCTGCGCTGAGCCGCCGTACGGCGGGTGTGACTCAGGTCTGGACCAGCGGGGCGTATTCCTCCTCGGTCAGACCGAAGGTCCACGCCACCCCACCCCGCGCGGTACGCGTCTGCGGCGGCACCCGCAGCCAGTAGGTGCGCCGGGTGCCGTCCGGCTCCGGGGTCGCGTTGATCACCTCGACCATTACCAACGGCTCGTCCTGCGGCAGCTCGATCCGCCACAGCACACCGCACTCGTCCTCGTGGATCGCCCTCGCCTTGCTGTCGCGCAGGTAGCGGTCGTAGCCGAAGTGCTCCAGCATCACCCGGCGGACCTCGGCGTTGGACTCGGCGCGGATCCGTTCGACGCTGAGGCGGGGCAGTTCCGCGGCGACCTCGGCCGGGATCGGCATGCCACGCCAGGCGTGCAGGCCGAAACCGTCCGGGTAGAGCAAGGCCGGCCCGTCCCCATGGTGCAGCCGGCCGAGATTGTCCCGCTCGACCCGTTCCGGACGCTCGGTCAGGATCACCACCCGCTCGTACGGCCACCACCAGCCGGCGGCACCGGCGACCCCGGCCAGCCCGACCAGGCCCGGTGCGTCGTCGAACGCGCTCAGCCAGGCCGCGTCGTGCTGGCCGAACACCACGTCGAGCAGCGCCGCCCGCGTCCGGCGGGCGAACCCGTCCGGCACGCCCTCGGTCAGCTCGTCGGTGAGCCGGGTACGCAGCGGGGTGACCACCCGGTCGTTGAGCAGGTGCCAGGTACGTTGCCCACCGGCCGCCCAGTGCGTCGCCCAGCCGGTGGCACCGAGCCGGGTCACCGCGGCGGCACGGGCCGCCGCCCACGGTGCCGTGCGCACCCGGGCCCGGACCGAGCGGCCCGTGGCACCGGCACGCGGCTCGAATCCCTGTGCCCGCAGGTCCGCCATCACCTGCGCCAGTGCCTGGCCGACCGGGGTGTCACCGGCGAGGGCCGAGGTGTCCTCGGCGTGCTCGGCGGTCGCGGGGGAGGGCCCGCCGGGCCCGGCGGCCCCGAACCCGCCGGGTCCGGCGGTGCCGGAGGAAGAATCGGACAGGAGTGCCGCCGCGAGCGCCCCGGCGTACGGCGAGCCGAGCCAGAGCACCGTTTCGGGCGCGGCGAGGCCGGCGGCGGCGTACGCCTCCCGGACGGCGGCCTCCGCGGCCGGTCGGTCCGCGGGCCGGGTGTCCAGCCCCCGGGCCAGCCAGTCGTCGGCCGCACGGGCCAGCAGCGCGGCGGTTTCGTCGAGCAGTGTGGTGGTCATCAGTCGGCCACCGGTCGCCAGGTGCCGGGCAGGTATTCCCGCTGGCGGACCACCCGGTAGGCACCGGCGGGCAGAGGGATCGGACCGTGCTCCTCGTGGCCGAGCCGGCCGTAGCCCTCGATCAGCAGGATCGTCGGTTCGGTCTGGTCCGGCAGCGTCCAGAGGCTGACGCCCGCACCGCTGACCACGTGGGCGTGCCCGGTGGCCTCACCGCGGGCCAGCACCAGGCGGCCCCGCGCGTCCCGGCCGGCGGGAACCAGCCCGGCCGGCACCGAGGCGGGGTCGATCGGATGGACGAGGACGTCGCCCTGTCGGTACATGCGTCGGCTCCCTCTGGTCGCTTGTGGACGACGAGAGGCTAGCGGTCCGGTACGACAGAACGTCCCGGCTTCGGGGCCGGTGCCATCCGCAGACCGGCGAGGTAGCCCAGCACCGGGAGACCGGGGGACGACCCCGCTCAGGCCGGCGAGGGGCCTCGGTTCAGGCCGGCGAGGGGCCTCGGTTCAGGCCGGTACGTCGGTGAAGTGCTCGACCACCGGCGGCGCGGCGAAGAACGGGCCGATGAGCCCGCGCCAGGTGGTGAATCGTTCGGTGGCGCGGAAGTTCTCCTCGTGCGCCGCCACCGAGTCCCACTCGACCAGCAGCACGAACCGGGAGGGCGACTCGATGCCCCGGGTCATCCGTACCGACCGCAGGCCGGGCGTGCTGGCGAGGACCTTGTGGCCCTCGGCGTACGCCGAGGCGAACTCGTCCTCGCGCCCCGGAACAACCTCGATCAGCGCAACCTCAAGCACCATCCCCCCACCCTCCCACGCCCCCACCCCCCACCCCCCCCCCCCCCCACCCCCCCCCCCCCCCACCCCCCCCCCCCCCCCCCCGGGGGGGAGGGGGGGTGGGGGGGGGGGTT